>DAOVOU010000033.1 GCA_030629475.1 Desulfobacterales bacterium
ATACGGACTTAACTAGTAATTTCAATGAGCTATACGGGAGATAAGAGAAACTGCACCCAACTCATTTGGCCACCCTTGCCTGAAGGTGCTTTTTTGAACCAAAATAGACCGACAAATACCAAAAGTCAAGAAAAAACGTCGTTTAATTTCCTCTAAATGCTATTTAGCCGATACTCATGTCTATCCTCTTTTTGGACGTTTGTATAACCTCAGGGGCAACAGCCAGACTCTGCAATGAGGCCCTGGTAGCTTTCGGAAACCAGGCGCTGGGAGCGCTGGGGTCGGACCAAGGCAACTATTTGATATGACATTGAAAGATAAGAAGAATTGGCCTTATTTTTGCCTTAGAGTGGCAATTTTGACATGAAAATGAGCCTTTTAAGAAATTGGAGGCCAAGAACCGTTATGGGTTGGTGATCCGCAACTACATCTGTCACAGAACCAGGGACACTTCCAGGCAAACATCGCCCGCTTAACCCATGCTTCTATGCAAATTTGCCTAAGTCCAGACGGGTAAATTTGTAGTGTACCTCATAAAAAGGGGGCCTATTGAGACAAACAAGCGGCACAGCCCGGATGGGAAAGTGATAGAAGATCAGACTGGGCAACTGAACACATGCTCGATAAGCTTGGGATATGAGAAGAAACCGGATATTTGTACGTTGATTTCTTACAAAAGGAGTGGTAAGAATAATAAGTGTAAGAATAAGAAAGGAGGGTCAAGCAATGCGTATCACCTCAAAAGGACAGGTTACGATTCCAATTACAATTAGAGAAAAACTGGGCTTTTTGCCCAACAGTGAAGTTGAATTTGATGTTGAAGGTGAGACATTGCGCGTGCGCATGGTAAAAACCGAACGTAATCGGGGCAAGGCGCTTGTTTCACGGATGCGAGGCAAGGCTACTGCAGGCATGAGTACAGAGAAGATTATGGCTTTGACACGGAGTGATTGATGGAAATACTGGTTGATAGCAATGTAATTCTTGACATCGTCACTGAGGACCGGAAGTGGTTTCAATGGTCTTCTGAAACATTGGCGTTTTATGCAGACACAAAAATGCTGGTCATAAACCCGATCATTTACGCGGAAGTGTCCGTTGGTTTCGATCGCATAGAAGATGTTGAAGAGGTCTTGCCTCTGACACATTTTCGCCGTGCACAACTTCCCTGGGAAGCGGCTTTTCTCGCGGGCAAATGTTTTTTGAAATATCGCAAAAAAGGTGGAAAAAAACGCTCGCCCTTGCCTGACTTTTTCATTGGTGCACATGCCGCGGTGATGGGATTAACCTTGATGACACGAGATGCTTCCAGATATCGTACCTATTTCCCAAAATTGCGGATAATTTCACCAGAAAAGTCAGACTGACCCCGCCGGAATAATTGAGACGAAATGGGGTCGGGCCATGCTAAGTTGCTAATATCCATAGAAATGATCTCGAAATATAGGCAGGCTTTTGGCCCCCAGTTGAATAACTCAACGGGGTAAACCTATAATGACATTTTTAGGGGCGAAAAGAATTTCTTTTGATTTTTGCGAGGACTTGACAAGCGTTCCATCTGTGGTATTATGAAATTATAACATTCATAATCTCAAATCTATGGTACAAAAAACTTCAGGAGGGGTGTATGGAACTTCTCAAGCTTAAAAGGCATAATCAAATTACCATACCACAGAGTCTTTGCAAAAAACTTAATATTAGTGTTGGCGATTATGTGGAGATTGATACCCTGGACAGCCAGATAATTCTCAGGCCGGTTAAAATGATTCATCCAGATCAGGAGTATTTTTATACCAAAGAGTGGCAAAAAGGCGAGTCTGAGGCAGACAGAGATATTGCTAAAGGGGATATGTTGGGGCCTTTTGATACCGCAGATGAATGTGTCAAGGCTTTAGAAAATGAAAAAATATGAAACTACATCCAACAAAAACCTTTGCTAAAAATTTTCGTAAACTGCCTGAGGAGATAAAAAAAGCCACACATAAACAATTGAAGCTTCTGTTGTCTAACCCGCAACATCCATCCCTTAATATTAAAAAAATGCAGGATCCCAGAAATATCTGGGAAGCCAGAGTAAGTGAATCTTATCGTTTTACCTTCCAGATTGAGGACGACACGTATATTCTAAGAAAGGTCGGCACTCATGATATTCTAAGAATGCCTTAATCTTAGGATGAGAAAAAGAGATCCTTTATCAAATATCAAATGAAAGAATTACATGTTATAATCCTTTCAATCACCTTGTTCTTTACTTGTATCAAGGCTCACTTGTCCGCTGCGGACGAGAGCCGCGACCAGGTGCGGCCTGCGGTGGTTGCCGGTATGTTCTATCCGGGGGGAGCTGATGAGCTTCGTGAAATGGTTCGCACCTTTTTCAAAGATGCCCGTGGTGTGAAGGTTCCAGGGAAGATCAGAGGACTTGTCTCCCCCCATGCAGGATACATTTATTCGGGTATTGTGGCCGCGGCCGGATATAGACAGATCGATCCCTCTACCCGGACTGTCATCCTTCTCGGCCCGAGTCACCGGTTCCCTCTGAGGGGTACTTCCATTCCCGAGGTTCAGGCCTACCGAACCCCTTTGGGGGATGTTCGCCTGGCAAGACTTGCCTCGACTCTGCTCAGGTCGCCCGGCTTTGAATCTGTTCCTGAAGCCCATCGTGCAGAGCATTCCCTTGAGGTTCAACTCCCCTTTCTCCAGGTGATGCTCAGGGGATTTGAGATTGTCCCGATTCTGACGAACAGCTCAGACCCCAAAGCCCTTGCCACAACCCTTGCTCCATATATTGGCGAGGATACCCTTGTGGTGGCAAGCTCGGATCTTTCTCACTATTATTCTTATGAGACAGCCATTGGCCTGGATCGAATTTGCACCACAGCCATCCCTAACTGCAAATTCTCTGACATGCCCCTGTGCGAGGCATGTGGTAAGCAAGCCGTCCTGACACTGATGCACATCGCTAAAATCAGGGGCTGGCAAGGTATATTGCTAGACTACAGAAACTCCGGCAACACTGCGGGCGGCAAGAACCGTGTCGTAGGCTACACAAGTATCGCCTTTGTGGATAGAAAGGAGATGACAATGACAATAAAAGAGACTCTTTCTACCCAGGATAGAGAGGCCCTTCTGAAGCTTGCCCGCTCGGCCATTGCGGCCAGGCTTGTGAAAGGGGCCAAGGTGGACAGGCCACGCCAGGTTTCTTCTGTCTTAAATGAATTGAGGGGCTGCTTTGTCACACTTCATAAACACGGCCAACTGCGCGGCTGCATCGGCACGATTGAGCCTATATGCTCCCTTTTGGAATGTGTGGAGAGAAATGCCCAAAGCGCCGCATTTGATGATCCGAGGTTTCCAACCCTGAACGTAGACGAACTCAAGGAGATAGACATCGAAATCAGCGTTCTTTCGGTGCCTGAACCCCTTAGCTTCAATGACGGGAAGGATCTCAGGCGCAAGCTTGAACCGAATCTCCACGGGGTCATCCTCTCTCGCGGTACACACCGCTCAACCTTCCTTCCTCAGGTCTGGAAGCAGCTCCCGGAGAAAGAGCAGTTCCTTGAGCACCTCTGTCTAAAAGGTGGCATGTCGCCAAAGGCGTGGCAGGACCCGGAGACCAGGGTTGAGGTATACGAAGCCGAGGTGTTCGGTGAAGATGATTTCAAATAAAAAGTATACTATAGGTTCTAAGAAAATCTTTTTGGGGACACAGATTTACACAGATAAGCACAGATCATTGTAATATATTAAAATCCGTGTTCATCCGTGTCCAAATTCTTTTTCTCAAAGGCTATATGTCGGATACTGATTTGAAAGAACTGATCGCCAAGTTTTGGTCTGCTTTTTTGGGTAACAAGGACGCTATAGACAGGATCGACCTGACACAGCAATTTGAAGCACCTTCCGGCGAGTTAGTCAAAATCAATGCTGCTGTGTTGATATGCCTTTGTGGAAAAAAGCACCCTTTGTTTCAAAGGGCCTGGGACTACTTGAGTGCGCCAGATGCGGTTTATGGCGAGCAAAAAGAGACCTATCTGAAATTCTATGAAATCATCCAGGAAGAAATCGTAAAACGGATCGAGTCAGATGCTGCTCTGGTGAAAGTATTACGAGATGCGATCCGAGCCGGGGACCCGGATCGGCTGAAAGCGGCCAGATTGGAGATATTCAACCCCCTGGCTGCCAAGACTCTGTCCCAGTTTGATGCGGGGCAGATAGTAAAGGATATTCAGAAGCAGAATCGGCTAAGATTGATCGCAAGTAATGAAAATTTTATGGCCAACCCTATAGAGGAAGTCATCTTTACCACCAACGTGCTGGTCACACCACCAAGAAGTGAATCGCTTATTCCGGAGGGACTTACAGGATGGGCGGAAAAGAGCGTTAAGTCAGTCATAGGATTGCCAGTTGACTGGTACTTTGACCACCCTATGGAGATGGCGACGACCGAGGATGCCCTGCATGCCAGCGAGTTTATTTTCTGCTTGAGAAAGCTGGAGGAGACATTCCACTCGGAGATTGAGATAGAGAAAGCTGCATGGAAGGATCATATAAGAGAGGGAGACAAAGTTCCTCTATATATTTCCATAAGTCCGACTCATGGGCAGGTAAACCTTGGCGCTGCTGCCAGAGAAGTGCTGAAATGCCAATATACTGCTGCCGTCAAGAGCGGCATCCTTCAAGAACTCAAAATTGTGGAGCCGTACCTTTACAGCCAGACCGATGTTAAGCATCTTATCAATGATGTCCTGACGCCTGCTGCTAAACGCTATTTTCCGGAAATACCAGACAAGGAAATAGAAGGCTATCTCTCTTTTTTTGGTCTCGAGGGATACTACGGCATGCATTACAATTTTCTCAAGGCTTTTGGGTCGTTGGCCAAGTTCATGAATCCCCGCGTCAAAGCCGTGATAAAGATCGACACAGACCAAAGCTTTCCAGCCGAGCGATTTTACCGAGAAACCGGGTCGTGCTGGCTGGAATCCTTTACGCTCCAGACCCTGGGTGGCCTTGCACGGGACCAGAACGAACGTAACATATATATGGGTTGTTTTGCAGGAAGTCTAACCGATCGGGATGAACTGATTGACAAAGATGATCTATTCCTTCCTGACATTTCCATTCCTGATGTCCCTGAGAGTATTCCCGAAGGGGAAGCCGGCGTGTTCTATCAAGGGCTGCTGCAGTCCCTGATTACTCGGGGAGAGGCATTTCCTCCCGAGGTTCAGTGGAGGGCGCTAAAGATACTCAATGAATATCCGTACATGCGCACGTTTGTCACTGGCGGCACCACCGGGTTCTTGATAGAGGCGCTGGAACGGTATGCACCTTTTGTAGACGCCCATGTTCACCGGGCCGAGGACCAGGCTTTTCTCCTGTCAGTTCTTTTTGACGAATACAATGGTAACCTCCTTAGATACCTTTATTTCCCAGGGCTGCACATGATTCACGAAAAAGAGTCATTTGCTGCCGAGTCGATCAAGATTGCAGAGCCTTATAAGAAGATATATGACCTGGAAAGAATATGGAATTTTTCTTTCTTAGCCCGAGCGCTTTGTGAAATTAAGGGATGGGGTTTTGAAGATGTGAAGAAGAGTCTTAACTTTTTTACTGCCTCATTTATTCAGCCTTTCCCGAGGCTGTTAGCCCTCACACGTTTTGTCTTATCTGTGGCAGGGAAAGGGGGAAGAAACAGGGAAGACATTATCTACCAAAAAGAGGGGCTAAAACGGTTAAGTAAGATAGCATTTTCTCAAGACCGATATTATCGAGAGACTAAGACCAGGGTAGCCAAACAGATAAAGGCCTGGCGTTTCTATTATGATCTGATGATAAGGCTTCGGGAGAGTGCAAAAAAAGGGGACCCCTTTGCCCTGGCATTTAAGAAAAAGGCGATTGAAATTAATAAAAATTGTAAATTGATCCATTAGGTTTATAGTTTCACAGAAAAAGATTTTGGGGTTACCGTTTTCGTTATACGTTATTCGGTTGCGCTGCTCGTTTCGTCTGCCGTCACTCGGTTGCGTTAATCTTTATCCGTAACCCTGGCCCAGACCGGGTTTTTCTCTCCGTGGCATTATCCACATTCTGTCGCGCCAGGGCGGGCCGTGCTACGAATCCCGATACGAGCTGCTCAACCGCAACCGTTTGACTCAATTGAAATGCTGAAAAGATTCTCCATATATTCATTTACCCCAAAAACATTATCTTAAAAGCTATAGTTTGGAGGCTGTCACCATGAGCACACTGTTACCATGAACACATTAATTGTCATTCCCTCTTACTGGGCAAAAGTGGATGCCATGAAATCACAAGCCATGAATCAGAGATCCTTTGACGAACAATTTGGTCACAAAGAGTCGTGTCTTGAAAAGGTATTGACGAGTTTGAAGATTCTCAAAGAAAAGGACTTTCAGGTACTGGTGATTACAGGTACTGATTCCCCGGAAAGTCAGGACCAAATGAACCAAAAGGTGATGGGGATCGTTGAACATGTAGCCGAGAAAAACGGCATAAAGATCCTGGTTTTCCCCAATACGCTGGTGACAAAGATGCAAGAGATCTTCCGGGATTTTTGTGACCAGGATGCCCTCGATTTCCTGTGTGTGGATGGCTATGCAAATATCAGAAATACCGGGCTGATCATGGCGCAAATTCTGGGTGCCGAAGAGCTTGTTTTTGTCGATGACGACGAATATGTTGATGATCCTCTTTTTCTGCGCAAGGCAAGGGAGTATCTGGGAAAAACCATAGGGGGGAAGATCGTTGCTGGTGTCGGTGGTTATTACGTTGACCCGCAAAAGGCCTACCGCAGGAGTATAAAGCCCGAACCATGGAAGGCCTTCTGGGATTTGGAACGCTTGTTGAATGAGGCGCTTTGTCGCCTTGTGGAGACACAACCCCACATCAAGTTAACTTCCCTGGTACTTGGCGGATGCCTTGTGCTCACACGCCCCCTTTTTGCTGCTATCCCTTTTGATGTCCATATTCCACGGGGCGAAGACATGGACTATGTCATCAATGCCAGGATGTTCAGGTTTTCTATCTTTTTTGACAATCAATTGTACATCGTGCATGATCCCCCCAAAAAAGCCTATTTCTTGTGGAAGAAGCTACGGCAGGATATATACCGCTTTATCTATGAAAGGGCAAAGCTCAGCCAGCAAAGCCTTATGGAAGACATGGATTATGTCTCTATCGAGGAATTGATGCCCTATCCAGGAGGTTTTCTTGGCAAAGATCTGGAGGACAAAATCTCACGGGCGTGTGCCATGCTGGCACAGCAAGCGGATGACGAGAAATCTGCAAAGGAGTTTCTTGATAACATTCTCTTAATGAGAACTGATGCAGTACCTCAGTACAATGTGTTTGAGCACTATGTGGATCTCCAAAGAAAATGGGAGAAGATGTGTCGGACCATCGCTGCAACAAAGGAACTTCGCCAGGGCTGTCTTGCCTTGCTGCCAGGATTCCCTTTGCATTCTACGTGAAGGCCAGATCCTTTTCAATAACGTTTCCGTCAGCAATGGCAACCTGGCTGTCAGAGCGATTGGCAATCACCACCTTGCCCCTGAGTACAACACCTTTTCCAAATACCACATCCCCTTGAACTTCAAAGGATGCACAGTCAAGCAAAGATGGGGCCCCGTGTGGGAAGCGGGCCTTAAGCTGGTCGATTTTTTTATAGTACTTGCTGTCAAGCCTTATTACCAGTGTGTCCGGCCTTCTTCTGGGATTTTGGATCACATAGTAGTCCTCTGTAAGCACATAGCAGTCGGACCAGAGGGCAAGAAGGTCCTGGCATTTCTTCACAGGGGCAAACCGCGTTCTTGGCACGCGAATAGCCGTGGCACCGTCAAATATGGAAATGGCCGATCCCATCGCAGTCTCCAGTTGATAGACATGAGGGGTTGAATCATCCTTGGGGTCAACCGTCTTGGGGTTTCTGATCATTGGAAGGTGGATCACATTGTGATGGGCATCAAGCAACGCTTTCAATGCCAACAGGTTTACCCAGATCGTGTTGGTATTAAAATACCTGTACACATGGATGTCCTGGAACTCCTCCACCTCATCTTCGGGGCACTGAGCGATTTCCCGCAGTGTTAATCGACCATTCTTAAGGCGCGCGAGATGTCCTCCTTTGCTGTCTGCCTCGGTTCGATCCGTTACCTCCATCATGAAAGGAAAATTGTTCTCAGCAAAATACCCCAGGATGGTCTCGTCCATGACCGCACCCAGGTTATCCGAATTTGCGACAAAGGCATAACGAACGCCTGCGTCCAAAAGCTTTTGAAGCATCCCTGAGGTTACCAGGGCCGTGTAAATGTCACCATGGCCCGGGGGATTCCACTCCAGGTCAGTATCCGTGGGCCACGTGGCCGGTACTAGCCCGTCTTGAAACACCTTCGGAAATTTGTGCTGCAGGAAACTCAGAGGGATGCCTTCGACCGGTAGGTCGTCATAAGGCGCGAGGGCTTCAAGGGTGTCGGTTTCGGTGTTAAAACTGTTCATAAAAATAACAGGAAGCCTGACCCCATGTTTGTGCCTGTAACTCAGAACCTGCCTGGAAATAATATCCAGAAAGCTCAGCCCATTCCTGACCTCCAGGAGCGACTTGGTTCGGGACAGGCCCATGCTGGTCCCAAGGCCACCGTTCAGCTTGATAACCACCAGTTTTTCCAGGGCTCTTCGTCCTGCTTCCGTCAGCCCGGTAAGCTTTTCTGCGTCAGCGATCTCGCCTTCCCTCACCGGATCGATGTCTCCCTTTGTGATCAGGCCGGTTTCACCTTGCACCAACAGGCCGTAGTAATGCCTGAAGGTATCAATAACCATGGGAGCAAGGCCGCTTTTCTCCATCTTTTCAGCAAAGGGCTGGAATTGCCCGGCTATTTTTGTTTCCAATGGATTACGCTCCTTTCACCAAAACTTTTTGGCTCAACCCGGATTAGTGGGAAAAATACGACGGATACGATACACAAATCCGTTGTAGGGTCGGGCTTTATGCCCGACCGGGATTGCTTTTCCAAATCCGAAATCGACTGTGTCAGGGAGTAGCAGTTAGCCACTGGCCACCCAGGATTTGGGTCATGATAGGCCCTAAGGCGAATATATATATGATGACGGTTATGACGATGGCTAACAGAGCCTGGGAGCCTCTGATAGAAAAGGCACGACTAAGACCCACGGCAATCAGGTAAAAGCGATAAAACTGCACGAAAAGGCCTATCAAGGGAATCCACGAAAACAGAGCCGTAGCTGCTGCATAGGCATTTACCCGGAAGGCCACCTCATAAGTCCCTGATGCCTTAAAAAGCCTTGTGACGATGAAAAAGAGGATGCCTGCTGCCGCAAAAGGGAACAAGAACTCGTTGATCACATGAAAGGCTATGATGGCTTGATTCCTGGCAAATAGGCTGACAATCAGGGTATGGATAAGGACACAGGAGATGAGGAAGACGAACGGATTTCGCAATCCACCGTTGGTTTTCATCCTCTCATAGAAAAGCCCGGGAACAAGCAAAACGGCCTTTGCCGTGCGAAAAAAACTGCTCAGGAAATTGTCGGGTGCAAAGTCAGTTGGGACGTCCTGCTCCGGAGATATCATGGGGCCTGCCTCATTGTAACGTCTCGGAAACTCTACAACTCGTTGTAATCATTTATCTTTCAGTGGCAGTTTTTGTGCCATTGATCTGGAACGATGGAATATTGGAACAATGGAATATTGGGAATAAACGGCCAAAAAGAATCATTTCTAATTTGTCTTAATTCCTCTTAACCCAATGTTCCACCATTCCACCATTCCATTATTCCAATTGGGGCGAAGCCCCTAAGTTCGGATCTAACGTAATGTTGTCTTCTGTAAGTCTACAGTTCAAAGTTGGTGATGTAAGGGTTATCTCTTTTTTCAAGGGCAATGGTGGAAGTGGGGCTCCCTCCATAGTCGTGGCCAGGCCAGATAATCGTCTCATCAGGAAGAGAAAGTATCCTGTCTTTAATAGATCTAAGCAAGGTCTCCATAGAACCCCCTGGCAGATCGGTTCTACCGACTGCACCTACAAAGAGCGTATCTCCAGTAAAAAGGTTGTCTTCCACATAAAGGCAGATGCCACCGGGGCTATGGCCCGGGGTGTGGAGCACGGTCAACCCTTTGTCTCCAAAGGAGATAATATCCCCGTCATTTAAGAGCACATCCGCTGGAGGAGATGGAGTAAAGCCCATCTGTATTGCCATGGAGTGGCCTTCGGGCGTGTTGAAGAAACGATCATCCAGGGCGTGCATATATATTTTTGCCCCGGTCTGCTCCGCGATCTTGCGGTTTCCGCAGGTGTGATCAGGATGGCCGTGGGTGTTTACCACGGATTCAATGGTAATGCCCAGGGCCCGGGCAGTTTCAAGGATGCGTTCTTCCTCTCCTGCCGGATCGATCACCAGCCCCTTGAGCGTAACTTCGCATCCCAGGATATAGCAAAACACGTCCATTGGGCCGACCCTCATCTGCTTGATAATCATCTTGCTATGCCTCATCAACCGGCACGATCCAGCCAAAGGGATCTTCGGCTCTCCCGTATTGGATATCTGTTATGGCCTCATAAAACCTCTGGGCCATGGGACCAACCCCGCCGTCTCCTACAGTCAACACTTGATC
>DAOVOU010000322.1 GCA_030629475.1 Desulfobacterales bacterium
CAGGGCAGGCGTTCCACCCCAGTATGATCATTCGGACCTACCCCGGTTAAACAATTTCTGGTTTAACAGGGCAGGCGTGGCAGGCAGGGCAAGCGCTTCACCCCAGTACAAGCATGGCCTACGGGGCAGGCAGGGCAGGGATTGCGGAATTGAGAACCAGAATCCGAGAATCCAAAATGAAACGGGGGGAATTTCGACTTGTAAGGGGTTGTTTGCCATAAGATGAAAGCACCTTTTTCCAAACACCCTGATCCGTCATGTTTTTTGAAAGAAAGGCTTTGACCAGCCCAATCATCTCCGCCGCAAGAACGAGCCAATAAAGGTGGATGTGCTACAGTATATTGTGCCTTTCGGTCACCCATTACCCCGTATATTGTATTTTTTCTTGACTTTTGTCAAATGGTCGTCTTTAATAAGTCAACGATAAAAAATATGAAACAGACTTCGAAGGAGGGCGTATGCCGAGAAAGAAATCAAGTCAGAGCACCCATGACAGGAAGGTCAAGGAGATAGCTAACAAGCTGAATAAACAGAACTGGGACGTAAGGGCAGACGTCGGCGGTTTTGTAACGCCTGATGGCATCGGGAAGAAGGGGTTTATCCCTGACGTCTTTGCCACTAAGGGGGGCAAGACAAAGATCATTGAGGTTGATACCCCCAGAACAGTAGATGAGGACCAGCTTGCAACCTTCCGCCGGAGTGCTGCACACAGGGATAGCGCCGACTTTGAGCATGTAATAACCAGGCCCAGAACGAAGAAGAGCTAATCGTCACCATTTTTCACCTACTCGGTTAGCTATCTGTTAACAAGCAGGACGGGACGATACACACCAAGCATAGTTATGGGAAAAATCTCTATCCTCCGAAGGGGTAAATGATCTTGCATGGATGATCATACTGAAAAGATCTATTTCGAATATAGGAATCATCTTGTCGAAAGCCGCCGGCAAAGTTATCAGCAATTTGACCGGGCTATATTTTTGTTGTCGGCAGGTGGTCTCACAGTATCGTTAACGCTTCTAAGAAGCATTATCCCTTTCAAAGCAGCTGAATACAAGGTGTTTCTGGCTTCTACCTGGATTTTCTTTACCTTGCCTATCCTGTTTACACTTCTTTCCTTCATTTTCAGTCGACGCGCGCTTGATAAGCAAATTCAGTATGCTGAAGAATATTTTGTCAAAAAAGAGAGGGATGCTTTCGACAAAAAGAATATTGAAGCAAGGGTCACAGAGTACCTGAATTATTCGTCTGGAGTATCCTTCTTTATTGGTGTTGTTTCTTTGCTCTTGTTTGTATATCTAAATATTCTGTGAAGGAGATTTTCAAGATGTCTAACGGAAAAGGTAAAAGCTATGAGGAAAAAGGGTATGTCCCTGTTTCGATCTCTTCCATGCCTGAGAACGAAGCTGGATATGTTCCGCCCAAACCTCCAATAGATTCGGCCCCAAAGCCGCAACCATCAGACTCTGAAGGCGGAGGCGGCGGAAGCGGAGATGACAGCTCTGAAGGCAACCAATAGAAGCTATCTGGGTTTCAGGAAGACCTTATGAGTTACACTTATGAAGTAGCCCTTTCCTTTACAGGTGAAGATCGGCGGTTTGCTGAGGCAGTTGCCAAAGGACTGCGTGATGCAGGAATCAAAGTTTTCTATGACGATTTCTATGCTGACGAACTTTGGGGACAGGACCTTAGCGTTAAATTGCGAGAGGCGTATCATGATGCGAGCGAATTCTGCATTATGATTATCTCTGAACATTACGTTGACAAAATGTGGCCGAGCCATGAAAGACAGCAAGCCATAGAGCGCATGATCAGGGAAAGAGGAAAAGCCTACGTCCTACCGGTTAGGCTTGATGGTTTCAATGGAGATGTTCCAGGATTGTCTGGGGCTATCAGTTACCTTGCAGTCAGTAGCAGTGACCATCAAAAGATTGTTGACGCTTTTCTGAGGAAAGTTGGTCGGTATGGAATGTCGCTGGCTTACCCGAATCAAGTTTTTGAGCAAGATGAAGGGATAGGTTAGGCTTGTACTAACCCAAGTAGGCAATATTTCCCTTGTCAAGTACAGGGTGAAATTCAATTCTGAGAAGATTGAAAACTCTGAATCCTCAGGTCACCTTTACGAGATACCGCATGTCACAAAAATGGCGGAGTCTGTAACAGCAGTTCTCCAAGAGGAGGGAAAAGGCGCAACATGGATGTTTGAAGATGCATACGCCAAGCATAAGCACTGGAAGAAATTTGTGTACAAGCCTGGCAGTTTGCAGGATGTAATTAAGGAATCTGCAACCTGGGCAGAGGAATTCGTCCGTGAATTTGGGCAATTTCAAAAGGCCAAACTCCCTTGGCTTGAATGATCCCATGACTAATTTTCCTCCTCAAGGCAGGGAGGGGCCGCAAACATAACGGAATCTGCAGGTGACTGCGTCTATGGATTGCTGATGAGGGTAAGCCACCGTGACCTTGGAACTAAGGAACTAAGAAGAGAGCCTAAAAAATGGCCCGTAAAGATATCCTAAGAATCGTTTCTGCGGAAGGGGAAGGTCAAAAAGTCGAATTTAAGGCCAGACTTTCTGGGCTGGCCAAAGAAATGGTGGCCTTTGCCAATGCGTCTGGCGGATCCATCTATTTGGGGATTGCTGATGATGGCCAGATTGTCGGTATAGCTGCTTCCAATCGCCTGCGGAGTCAGATTCAGGACATCGCCAACAACTGCGATCCCAGGTTGCCTATTCGGCTGGTTTCACATGGTCGGGTTATTGAGATTGTTGTTCCGGAAGGCATAGACAAACCCTATAGCTGCAATGAGGGCTTTTTTCTGCGAATTGATCCCAACTCCCAACAGCTTACCAGAGATGAAATCCTCAGGTTCGCTATTAGAAGCAATAAGGTCCGTTTTGATGAACAATTCGAAACAACTGCCGATTCCGAAGACCCTCTCGATAGTGATAAGATTAGACAGTTTTTGCTCAAGCGTGGCCTCCCCGAAAAGACCAAAGCGGGTGACCTTTTAATCAATATAGGTTTGGCCCAAAAACAGCAGAATCGGTTACTTCTGACACGGGCGGCTCTGTTATTTTTCGGTCGCGAGCCTCAAAAGCATTTCCCCGAGGCCTACGTTACGAGCGCGCTTTATGCGGATGAAACCCGGGCCAAAGTTCTGGACCGTCTCGACATCAAAGGGACTCTGGAAGAGCAGGTCAGCGGCGCCGTTGGATTCATCCGCCGCAATCTTCGGGTCTCTTACCGAATCGAGAAGGCGGGACCACGCGAGGAAATCCCGGAGATACCCGAAGCGGTCTATCGTGAAGCCGTTCTAAATGCCTTGACCCACCGTGATTATTTTTCCGATACTACTCATGTCTATGTGCATATGCACCCGGGTCG
>DAOVOU010000054.1 GCA_030629475.1 Desulfobacterales bacterium
CAGCCAGTTAGGCCTGCCCTGGCGCGACATCCCAAGATGATTTTGGTGCCCATGTAGTCCCGGCCCGCCCTGGCGCGACGTGCTTAAATTAATCTACTAAGCTTATAATCCCGGTCTGGGCCAGGGTCTGGGCCAGGGGCTTTTCAACCGGGAACCCTGAACGTTGAACCGCTCAACCCACGTAAAAGTGTTGACCATGGCGTGGCTTGCTTATAGAGTATAAACGGGTTGCCGACAAGGAGGTCTGAAATTGAAAACTGAAGTGCTGAAACAACTGTTTGGGCTTGTATTGTTGTTCTCTGTGGTCGTCCTTGCTGCTGGGGGAGGCATGGCCGACGAGCCTTCCCGGGTCGTGATTGTGCCATTCAAGATGAATGCGGACAGGGATCTTTCATTCCTGAAGGAAGGCATCGTTGACATGCTAACGTCGCGCTTGTCATGGGGGAACAGGGTGATAGTTGGAAGGGAAGACACGGATCACGTGCTCGCGGACATATCCGTGCCGGTTAACGAAGAAATCGCACGGGCCATAGGCACCAGGCTCCGGGCCGACTATGTCTTGTTTGGAAGTCTCACCATATTCGGCAACAGCATCAGCCTCGACGCCAAGATGGTGGATGTCCACCAGAAGAAACCGACGTTCACCTTCTTCAAGCAAAGCAAGGAAATCGACGAGGTGATTCCTCAAATCGATCTTCTTGCTGCCCGGATCAACGAAATGGTTTTTGGCCGCCCTGTCGGCTCCCGGCGGCCGCCCGTCCACGCAGGGAAGCGCCCTGCCACCTATGTCCATCCGGAAAGCCTTCTGGCCGGGGAATCAAGCGGTCAGGCAAAAGCCTTAGACGTAAAACCTGCCCCGGCAATGGGGCCCGGCCTAGCGGAATCCGGCGGCATGAGACCCGCCGATACGGCATCAGCAGCCTTCTGGGAAAGCAGGGGCTTTAAGGCCTTCATCAAGGGGATAGCCATTGGCGATGTGGATGGAGACAGCAAGATAGAAACTGTCTTCATAAGTGATCGGCGTATTTATGTGTACCGGTATGAGAATAAGAAGTTTTTGAAAATAAGGGAGCTGGCTGGAAAGAGATATCAAAAATTCATCGGCGTTGACGTGGCTGACATTAACGATAACGGCTATGCGGAAATATTTGTCACAAGCCTCAAAAGCGCCGGGCAGCGTCTTGATTCATTTGTACTGGAGTGGGACGGCGATGTTTTTAGACCGGTCAGTGAGGACGACTCCTGGTATTACCGGGTCATTGAATCGCCTGAAGGCGGCAAGATCCTGCTCGGACAGAAGCGGAGGATGGACGACCCCTTTGTGTCCGGGGTCTATCAATTAACTTGGCGTAATGGCGAATATGGGCCTGAAGAGCGTCTGACGTTGCCAAGAGGGATCAACATTTTTGGGTTTGCCCTGGGCGATGTCATGAACAACGGGCGGCAAATGATCGTTACATTCGACAAACGTGACCATATTAGTCTTCTTACCCCATCTGGCGAGGAACAATGGAAGAGTGACAAATCGTACGGCGGTAGCATGAATTATCTTAAGTTCAGCTCACAAGCTGGTGAGTACGACACGGACCGTCTCTATCTGCCCCAACGGATTTTTATCAGGGACCTGGACAGGGACGGCACGCATGAAATGGTCGTGGTCAGCAACGAGCTTTCACGCGGACAGTGGTTCAGGCGCCTTCGAAAGTTCAAAAACGGCCACATGGAGTGTCTTTCCTGGAAAAGTCCTGGGCTTACGCTGAATTGGCAAACTCCGAAGATATCGGGCCATATCAGCGACTATGCCATCGGCGATTTTGACCATGACGGCAGGGATGAACTTGTTGCAGCCGTGGTGGCTGCCAAGGGAAGTGCCTTGAGTGCTGCCAGGAGTTCGATCATTGGGTACGAGCTCATTAAATAAATGTCTCGGAATTTCTACAACTCTTTGTAATCATTCATCTTTCACTAGCAGTTTTCTGTGCCATTGATCTGGAATGATGGAATAGTGGAAGAATGGAATGTTGGGGATGAAAGGCCCAAAAGAATCATTTCTAATTTGTTTTAAATCCTCTTAACCCAATATTCCACCGTTCCACCATTCCATTATTCCAATTGGGGCGGAGCCCCTAAGTATTTTACTCGAATTTTAGTACTTCGCTCTTAGTTGTTAACGCTAATATATCAATTCCAGTATCCTCGATAAATTTTATTCGACATAATTTCCCGGTTGAATCTTTTTCTTCCCTGTCAACACCGACGATCATTGCTTTTATTTCGAGATTTGGGAAAGATGATAGCATATCTATAGCTTCGTATTTTGTGCCACCATCTGTAATAACATCATCAAGAACTAAAACGTTACTTGCTTTCGTAAGATCGTATCCAACAAACTGTCCACCTTCTGCATGAGTTTTACGGACTTTTCTGTTGTATGCAAATGGTATTGAAATATTATATTTTTGGTATAAGCCAATACTTGTTGCTAAGCTAATATTAATGCCTTTATATGCAGGACCAAAAAGGACATCTACCTTATCTAATGAGTTTTCAATTATGAAATCGGCAAAAAAATTGCCAAGTTGGATTAATTCGCGCCCCAAACAAATTTCACCAAAATTGAAAAAAATATTTGATTTTTTTCCACTTTTAAGTGTGAAGTTTCCAAATTTGACAGCATTGGTACCTGATATGAATTTTGCAAAAGCGATATTAGTTGGCTCTTTCATCTCGCCTCTCAATCCTTGTTTTTTTGTGAAAAATTAAAGCAAGTTATAAAATCGCTGCGCGATTTTATGCAACACGGCGAGGCGTAGGCTCTCCGAGCCGGAGGCCTTACGGGGCACAAAGTTGACAGGGTCACTGAGTTGCTCTCTTCTTCTTTCTGCGGGAAAGAATCTCGTCATATAGTTCATCAACGGTTGTGTCTTTGAAATAACGAGATCTTTTCTTGGCATAATCACCACTTCCGCGTTCGTAAGTCATATGGAACCTTAGAGTTTCGGCCAATCCCATCTCTCTTAGTAAAATTCGAAACGCTCTTTTTTGGATATCCATATCTGTGTGATATTCTGTTGTGCTTTTCATAAACCCTCCGCAAGAACATATTCTATTGGATTCATAATCTTTATGGTTTGATCCGATGTCGCCTTCTTGGCCTTCTTTAGGAAAGAATCGTCGCAAGTTATGAAAAAATCTATTTTCCCCTGAATGGCAGCAGCCAGATGAAGCGCGTCCATACCATTCAAGCCGGCATTCTCAAACAGCTTTGCCTGTCTTCTTGTATTAGCATTGACTTTGACTTTTTTATCGGCCTTTGATATCAACTCGTCAATCCTTATCTTGACCGAATAGTACGGATTCTTGCTGTTTTCCAGCTCAGTAACCTCAGATAGAATCAGCTTGGAATTCCTCAAATCAATATCTGACAGAATCTGAAACAGAGCTTCCGTTTCCAACTTGATCCTTGCCTGACTCTGATCGTCAAATGGCCTGTTTAACGTGCTGTTATTAAGATAAATTCGTTTCACTATTCGCCTACCTGCCTTCGCCTCTCAGTACATTCTTGCCTCACGGGTCTTTCCTGAAGGCTTCTGACCTTATCCTCTTTTCTCATAACATGCAACCGGGCTAAAAGTCCAAATTTTTGACAGGTTGCATGACATTGATCGCCAATACACCGTTCAGAGTGCAGATTTGCAAATGATAAGTTTTGTCACTGACTTGGGCCAAAGGATGGACACACATAGCCACTAATCCCTGGGGCGGGCGTTTTGAGGTGTAGGTTTTTATGGCTTTGCGGAGCCTTTCGTTGACACGGACGTTCGGTGATTGTAGATTCCGTAAGACTCAAAACATCATTGTATGGAACCTACTTTCCACATGATTAAGCTTTACAATCGGGTCTTTTCCCGGCATGGCAGGTAAACTATGCCAACACAGATGGCACAGTGTCCGAGAAGTTGCTCGCGTTCTACACTACGATAGCAGACGGTGGATGCGGAATGATCTTCACGGGAGCTGCGGTGGTGTCATCAGATTCTGTTGCATTCGACCGTGTGATGCGGATTGACAGCGACCACTGTATCCCCGGACTCAAGGAGCTTTTTCACGAGATAGAAAAGCGCGGCAGTGTGCCTGCGGTCCAACGGACACAGCATCTTGATGGGAAAATACAAGAATGATTGGCAGGATGCTGAATATATTTTGGGTTTATTTGACAAGACGAAATCAAAGGCTCGGCGACTTTACAGTTCATTTGTAAAGATAGGCATTGAGGATGGCAGGAGACCGGAATTAGCTGGTGGTGGTTTAATTCGAAGTTTAGGGAGCTGGTCAGCAGTTAAAGCGCTTCGAGGCAGAGCGGATCGAATCAAAGGTGATGAGCGCATACTGGGTGATGGTGATGTCGACAGCGTCTTAAAGGTCGGTCAAGAGCAATTAGAGCGCCGGTATCAGTATCAGAGCAGAGGATATGATTTTGACTTGGGATTTCCCAGCCGACAGCAAGCCAATCAATTCAAAGAGGCGAAAAGATTGTGACAGAAAACAAACTAATCCTAATTGAATAGATTATATCAATATATCAATACCCGTCCCCTTCTTGGCCCTTCTCGAAGGCTCTTCGCTTGTTCAACACGTTCAATCGCGGCTACCACTCGGTTCTTCAAATCCTGCTCTCTGATTTTCCTCAGGTCTTTAGTGAAGCTCTTCTTGAAGTCGGTTTTCAAGTTGTGGTCTCCAGGATTTGGAGAACTTCTGCCCTGCTGACCGACTCGATAGACTCGCCTTCTTTGATAGCATTTACCAAAGCAAAATCTTCAAGAACGTCTGCAAACAGTTCGTAAAACAGCTCTCTGCGTTCCTGGAGCAGTTCAATCATAGCCTGCTTGAATAGCTCTTTGATTTGAGTTTCATCGAGAGATGAGATTGACATATCTGCCTCCTGGCATCGGCGAAAGTAATCTTTTTCTGTTGGGGTTATGCATATGCAGCTTAATTGTTACTTTCAGGTATCTTTTTCTATGCTTGCAAAAAGCAACTTCTTATCATCTCATCTAATGATATAACATCATAGTGAGGAATCATGCCGATTTCAATTTTCGATTTTATATCATAAGTTAATTCAATTTCCCAACCCCATATTTTCTTTCCATGCGCTATTGGGGACGTAGTTAACTTTTTAACTTAAGTTTATCCAACCAGCGAATATTTTCTATCCTTTGCCAGTTTCTCGCCTCGAATTGCTGATTTGCTGACAGCCGGAAGTGAAATTTGTAGTTTGCGGGCAAGAGATGACATGGTGATTCCCGGCTCTCTTACCGCCCAGTAGCATAAAAGGCTGCGGGCTTCGACAAAGTGGCGATAGCTTCCAGCAGCCCAAACATCCCCTGGCTTCACACCTAATACCTCAGCCACCCTGGCCGCCGTTTTATCTAATGTGAAGCCACGGGATTCAAGATCGTATTTTCTTTCCATTGCCTCGTTGGCAGAAGCAAAGACTCTTTCCACAAAATTGCCGTCACCTAAAATCCGGGAAAAATGGGGTCAGCCCTTGACATGGGACAAAATTTGCTATGACCTGTTGAACTTGTTTTCCTAAGACCTTGTCCTTTCTCCCGTGGAAGAGATGACCACTCCTTGTGCTCTTTCTCTCCTTTTCCTCTTTCTGTCATTACCGCGAGACTTGCATGGCAAAAACTTCCTTCGTATTCAATGAGTAGGCGTCTTGCCATGGTCAGACTTTTCTAATCTAAGAGTGCGCCAACTAAGATGTCCCATGTCAAGACCCCCACTTTCCCTCACCGCTGTCTCAACTCGTCGGGAATTCGGCAATATCCGGCACCCCACAGGCTGCCGGATATTGCCGGCAAGCACCGGAAATGGGGTTGGGCAGTACGTAGCTAATGCTATGGGCAGAGCTCTGCAGCTTACCGCCTCCTCTCCATTATATAGATGGGTGCGATCACTTGCACAGGAACCTACCGACACCGACGTCTCCGCCCGCGGCGCATCCGGCAGTATCCGGCGTTAACCGGCAAAGTTCGCACTGCCGGATAACGCCGGATTCATGGTAGTTCCCGTTCAGCGCGGACGTATTCGGTTGACCGACCTTTTCCTCGCACCCACAGATAGCCCAAGTCCACAAGCTCCTTCAAATCCGTTCTTGCCTGACGTTCTTTAACGTCTTTTGCGAACTCCTTCCTGTACTTGGCCATGTTTGTCGCTTCCCCGGGTCTCAAGGTCTCAAGTAATCTCTTCTGTCGCTCGTTGATTTCCACCCCGGACTTCTGCCACCTTAGAATCACCGCGATACCCCCACCCATCTCCTTCCACTCTGGCTCTGGTAACTTTGCTTGCTTGAAGGCTGCCAGAATTCGCTGAATGCCGGAACCTACACGTTCCATGTACCCGCGAATCAGGAGAACATGTGCCATATCCGGGTTGTGAGGACGAGAGACTGACATTGTCTTGAGATCAGACGGCGAGATCCCTTCGGGTAACAAACCGGAGTTCCAGATCTCTACCCGATCCGCATAGACCGACACGATGATCCCTCCATCTGGAGCCGCATAATCTCTATGGGCCACGGCGTTCAGAAGCGTCTCTCGAACTGCAGGAAATGGTACAGCCGGTGCTTCTTTCCGACGCAGTTCGTCTGTGGGAATTGCTGACTGAACAGGTATATGAGCTTCAAGAAAAGAAGTGGCCTTCTTCAGCAGAGTGAATGCGTTGCCCTCGAATACGCGGTTATCAGCCAGATTCTCTCGTCCGGTCCCCGAGTACCTTATCGCACGAATCCTCGTTTGGGGGAACTTCAGCGCAGGGCGTTTCCCGAAAAGCGTTATGGCACCGTTGCATACCATGTCGCCCTCAACAAGCCCCAATCCTTCGAGTACTGAACGAGACGTGAAGTCCGGCCCGAAATCGGTCAAATTGGACTCGTTCCCACTTCTTGCTGTCAGCAGGATCTCCTTGTCATCCAAATCCTCCATAATCGCGCCAAGCGCCAACTGTCTTTCCCACCTTGAGTATCTTGGATGGCGTTCAGCAATCAACTGGCGGATGACGTCACCGCTCGCTTCAACAGTCTGTGCGGCCTGGCGCACGAATATGCTACTCTCACAAGTGTAAGGTTTGTCTTCGGACGAAGGCACCCCCAGGACGATTACTTGTTTCCCCTTCAACACGTCCACAACAGCAGACGCGATGTATGGCTGGGGAGATATCACCTGGCGTATGGCCTTTCTCAGTGCCATATTCCGTTTTTCCGCGTTTTTGACCCCCTCCACTTCGCCCTTATCCGTGACGCCTACGATCACTGTTCCGCCCTTCGAATTAGCGAATGCGCTGACGGCCCTTGCTATTGCGGTCGAGTCTGCATCGGCCGTCTTAAATTCGAGGGTCTCGGACTCTCCCTGCTTCAGGAGCATCTTGATTATAATGTCATTCATTACACGTATCCTTGCTCAGAAAGTGCGTCGCGGCCAGAGTCCGCGGGGATTCGATAACTGCGCCTCGATCTGCCGAAGCAAATCTGCAGCCGATCGGTACTCCTGAACCCAGTTGCCGGTCCGTCGCTTCAATGGGATCTTCACCCGCATCGCGTCTTCGTACATTTCGATCACGCGGATATCGTCGAGGTACGGGGTCGGCTTGAAGTTCAAGTTCTTCTTTTTCCCATGGTCATCGTATTGGAACTGCTTCAGCAATTGACGGGCGACCACGACGTCGTGGTCCACAAACACCCAGCGCCGTTTGTTCAAATCAATCGCTTTGAGCAGTTCCCGATGAGTAATTGACCGTATGCGCGATGCCCTCCCACTGCCATATTGTCCACTAATGATTCCAAGAAAAGCATCACATCTCTTCACTGCGCGAAGACAATTCTCGAAGTTGCTGAACTTTGAGTTGACCGGGAGTGAATTGTTGTGGGACATCCACACTCGGTAGCCGAATCCTCGCAACACAGCGTCGATCTGGTCGAGAGTTTGCTCAAATCCATAGACTGATGACGACACCATGATGATCGGAGGTCCTTTTCTCGCCACACTGCTTTCCTAACCTACGAATCATAAATCTGATGGACATTTACTCGCAAGAATCATCCTCCATGGCGATTGCCTGCAGCGATCCAAAGAGAGTACACTGCTCATCCGGTAGCAGACTAAGCTGCTAACGGTGAAATCACCGGCCAGTGTGAAGCGCAGCGAAACACTGGGCAGGTCAACTGACAGGTTGTGTGCCGGGCACGGCCCGGCTGCTAAATGGTGTTGTCCGATACTATGACATAGGTATTGGGCAAAGTCCAGACCCAGCCTGACGGAGGCGGCTCGAAGCGAAGCGGAGAGGCGAGCCGCCAGGCGAGAGCAACTGCAAGGAGCGGCAACCCGTAGGCAAAGGTAACCATGTGGTTATCTTAAGGACACCTCACCGACATCCCTGGTCACCTTTCTACAAATGCGTCACGTTTCTGATCTTGTCCTAAACATAGTTCCGCTTTGCTCTGTCCCACCATCGCAGCCATTTTGGGGCAGCGGTTTACCGGACTGTAACCCTTTTGGAGGAACTCGGGTCAACAGCTATTTGAAGCGGAAGTCAAGCTTGTAGCCATAGAGTCAATGGGAGGAATTGGGGGACGTACTTCATATTTAAAGTTTTTCCCTTCTGTTGCTAATTGAGCAACTTTAACTTGGAGACTAAAGAACGTCCCTGTGTCCGTCCCTACAGGGCGGGAGAGGGTTCACTCTTGGATGCTTGCCAATTTGGACCTCAAGATCATGAAGATACACGGGGATAAAGCTGCCGTCCCCTACCTGAACATATACTCTGCGTCCCGTGCGATAGGCCAATCCAAGCCGGTTGGCCACTTGAGCGGTAAATACGCTGTAAGTAGCACCACTGTCAACATAGGCCTCTAATGGATACCATCTCTGTCCATACCTTATGGCCAAAGTGATAATTGGAACTTCCAAATTCTTCAGTCGCTTGTAGCGGTACGTTACAGTAGGCATACAAGTTCCTCTTCCAACGGGATAGACAAAACGAGAGCAGTGGCACCAGGGTGTGCCTCTCTCGCCAACTGGTCGGCTTCCTTCTCAGTATCAGCCACAGCCACTACTTTGCCCTCTACCA
>DAOVOU010000065.1 GCA_030629475.1 Desulfobacterales bacterium
GAAGATCTTGAATGACTTTTCCGAAAATTTCGTACACAAAGGCGTTCGGAAAAGGAAATTTGACGTTTGCGCAGATACCATGGTGACGGGCAAGTTCCGTGGACACCCAGCGCTCCATACCTTTGCTCTGGATAACAATAATTTCTTCATCCAGCGGTGACGCCAGAGGTGTCCCCAGCACCTCCGACAATCCTTCGGCCAGGATCTCCAACCTGTTGCTGGTAAAGAGTCTGAACTTCGTCATGAATGTTTACCGATTTATCCTATCGGAAAGGCGACCAGGACGTGAGTTGTAGAAATTGCGAGAGGTTAAATTACATACCTTTCAGTTGCCCCAATAGCTAAACCTTTATCTCCCTCCCATTCCCGCACTTTTTCCAATATATGGGCGGATATATCGAATATAAGACCTCCTATGCTTTCCACGGTATCATTCTGTAATTTTGACGGATTGCAACGTAGCATATCTCCTAAGGCCCTTAGTTTCTTTACTTCAAGATATAGCACATTGTATTCTTCTGGTGTCATCTCGGAGAAAACCCCCCTATTTGGTCTTTCTTTCGGATGCCTCAAACATTAGACCTCAAATTCCTCAGATTCAGGAACCCAAATCCCTCGCCAATTATCCAGCTTCCCCTTGAGGGCGTTAACCTGAGCCGATACCCATTGTTTGGCCTCAGCAGGACTGGGCAAGGTATTGCTGATAGTGCTTTCTGTACCCTGTCCTATGTTCCATGTTTCATCCGAGGGATTCTCAGATGCCGACTTAAAGACATTAACCGTTGGGAAATCCCCTGAGTCTGTTATCCTAATGGTTACCTTAATGGATCCGTTAGCTTCCTTCATGTATTCGGCTTGCAACTTCATTTTTCTACCTCCTCTTATAGACAACATAGTCTGTTTCCGCATTTGTTCTCGATAGATTGCTTTCCCGGGAGGAATACCGGCCTCCAGATCACTAATTATTTGCTTTATCACCTCCTTTTCTATCAGGTATTTTCTTATCAAGTCTTTACCATGGGCCCATTTTTTGATTACCCATTCTTTCTTCTTAAGGACCATTTTTTGTATCGTCACCCTCGTTGATTATCCAATAAAATTCCCCATGGAGCATTTGTACTGCTTTGTGGCATCACCCCGACTGGTATCGGCTATCTATCGAAAGAGTCTGTAATCCACATTCGGGAAGATATTGTCCATCTGTTCTAATGCAGAGATATGATCCTCGCTGATGGAATTGTTTTCAATAAATCTTTTAAACGAAGACGAAAGCTTCCCGTTGCAATGGTTGACGTATACTTCTCGTGCTTCCATAAAAAGGTATCGATACATTCCAGCCAGCCAGTGGAAATGGGGTTCGTGTCGGGTACGTTCCAGTTCTTTCTCACTAAGCTCGATCAATCCGCAAAGATGAGCAAGATACCGCTCCTGAAGCAATCTATCTTCCATCATGGCTAATAGGCTGGGAGAGATAGAAATGGTGAGCTTAAAAGAGACATTTTTCTCGATCAATCGGTTAAGAAACTTGATAATCGGGATATATGTTTCGGTAATTGCTTCAAAGAACCAGCGCTCTTCCAAAGAAAGCGGTTTTTTCCTGTTTATCCCGGCCAGTTCGTGGTTCATTCTTTCATAGACCGGCGCATCAAATATGTTTTCAACTGAAAAGATCTTATTTAACGTGCCCTCAACAAAGAGGCCGGCAATTTGATAGTTTCCTGAAGGTCGGTCCCTGTCAAAGTATGTGGTACCAGACCGGGCGAGGTAATGAAAGGAACCGTCTGCAAATCGAAAGCCGATCTCGGCAAGGTAGTTACTCCCCAACCGGTCCATGGCAAAATAATAGTTACCTGAAAGTCCATTAATCTCTAAATCAAAAAACATGTGCGCATTAAGGCCGTCAAAGAGGATATCCGTTACATCATAGACGCGTACGACCAGGTGTGAACCGTTGAATCCTTCTCCATGTGTCGCATTGATCGCTTCCACAGATTCTTCTCGGATGTGCCAGTGCACGTAGCCGAGGCGTGGATGGACCATAAGGAGGGCAATATAATCGCCAGTAAGAGGGATCGGATACTTGGCTCTGACCTCCCAGGCAATTTCCCTGAGCCGTTCTTGAGAAAGGATCTTCTGGTTTTTTTCACGTTAAATTATATAGCTTTCAGTTGCCCCAATAGCTAGACCCTTATCTCCCTCCCATTCTCGCACTTTTTCCAATATATGGGTGGAAATATCGAATATAAGGCCTGCTATGCTTTCCACCGTATCATTCTGTAATTTTGACGTATTGCAACGGAGCGCATCTCCTAAGGCCCTTAGTTTCTTTACTTCAAGATATAGTACATTGTATTCTTCTGGTGTCATCTCGGAGAAAACCTCCCCTATTTGGTCTTTCTTTCGGATGCCTCAAACATTAGACCTCAAATTCCTCAGATTCTGGAACCCAAATGCTTCGCCAATGATCCAGCTTCCACTTGAGGGCATCAATTTGACTCGTTACCCATTGTTTGGCCTCGTCAGGATTGGGCAAGGTATTGCTGATAGCGCTTTCTGTACCTTGTCCTATGTTCCATGTTTCATCCGAGGGATTCTCAGATGAGGACTTAAAGACATTAACCGTTGGGAAATCCCCTGAGTCTGTTACCTTAATGGTTACCTTAATGGATCCGTTAGCTTCCTTCATGTATTCGGCTTGCAACTTCATTTTTTTACCTCCTCTTCCAGACGATTTAGTCAATTTCTGCACTTGTTCTCGATAGATCACTTTTTCCGAGGAATACTAGCATCCAGATCAGAACTTAGGGGCTTCGCCCCAATTGGAATAATGGAATGGTGGAATGGTGGAATATTGGGTTAAGAGGAATTAAGACAAATTAGAAATGATTCTTTTCGGCCGTTTATTCCCAATATTCCATTGTTCCAATATTCCATCATTCCAGATCAATGGCACAAAAACTGCCACTGAAAGATAAATGATTACAACGAGTTGTAGAAATTCCGAGGCGTTTAATTAGCATGATATCTGGATAGCAGTCTTTTGTATCAGGAAAGACTCAAACGTCCAAACACGCCACGATGAGACCACAATCTAACATAACTTTGACCCTGGGAGCCTTTAACGGCAACGAGTGTGGCGCTCGTGGACACCCGGGGTTTCCAATGGCCTCCATACCCTTGTGCCGGTTTCGACTGGCCTTGTCGGTGTGGGGGCTTTTATTTTTGCCCACAAAACGCGATCACGGCCAGGGCATAGGTGAGGAGAAGCGTGAAAGAGTGGCTATGGCTAATAGCGCTGATTCTACTACTTCTTCTTTTGTATCTTTGGTTCCCTTGGGTAAGTCTTGAGCCACTGATATGGGAGTAGGTTTGGCCTATTGTATACGATAAAAATATTGCCCCTGATGATACGGATCGGGCGTATGGCTGGGAGGTTCCCAAGTGAGCCTGGCCGGGGATCTATTTTGACCGGGTAAGGTTTGGTGAACTGGCAGAGGAGTTCCTGACCGACTATAGGATCAATGGGAAGATGTCTCTTACAAGGGCTGAGAGAAGCGCCAGACATAGGAGTAAGGAAGAATGGCTAAGGTACTGTTTTTACTGTCCGTTCACGGCCCCCTTTGGTGCCGTGCTGGATGAACACGGTTCCGTCCCGCATCACAGCCCTGCCTGGGTCAAACTTGAAGGCTTCTTCCTTTCTCAACCCCAGTTCACGCTGTAGCTGCAACTGCGCGGCTATCCGGTTGTCGTTGATTTCCGGGCTGGCCTTCAAATCAGCGATAATCCGATCATAGAAAGCCCCTGGAACCGATTTGTCCTGATTTAAGACATATACCCTGTTCTCGACCCCAAAGGCCGAGTTTTCGAGGGCTATTCGATGGTTCTTGAAAAAACGGGTCACTGCACGCACCCCGGAAAGATATTCTTTTAATTGTGCCTGTCGCCAACCCCGCGTTTTTCCATTCGCATACCAAGGTCAATGCGATCCACCCGCTCACTATCTAAGATAGCGTCCCTGCACTGCCTGAAGACAGCGCAAACAGGACAATGCGGATGCATAATTCGCTATATGTGAACACGCCTAAGCGTGGAAAGTAGGAAGTCAGGACAGGCTGCAAGCCTTGCAGACAGTCAATTTGTGTTTTTCGGGCTTCGTGACTAACGGTAATTCCAATGATATTTTCAAGGGGTTAGCCCTTGTGCTATCCCCTGCCCTGCCCCGGCCTGCCTTACGACCAGTTTCCATGACAAATCCAGCATGTTACGGTTCCTGTTAACCAGATAAAACCCGTAGCCGTCAGTTTTTCCGCTTCGCCGCCAAACTGACGGCTACTGCACCCTGCCGGGGATGACGCCTCAAAACAAAAAAACCTCGATTGCAGTCCGCATCCCGCGTCAACTTCAATCAAGGTCAGCTTATGCAGCTTTTTGCTTGATTCATCCGGCCTCCGGCCCGTGGGACCTACGCCCCCGAGGGCATCCCACCTGAACAAAAAAAGCTAAAAGCCGCCATTATCAGTGCCTTGCCCTGCTATCCGGCCCGGCAGAGGTCCGCCTCAGGTGGATTCCACATGCCGTCCAAAAATGGCTGCGTTAAGACACAGTCATGGTGCATTGTTTCTTTACTTGCTTTCTTACACCGCGTGCGCCGGTTGGCCTCCGAAATCGGAGCAATTCGCCGCATTAGCCACCACAATTTCCGAAAGCTGAAAATGTGGCCCGTTACCACGCTACTCGTTATCGGGGCAGTTACGAGGGCGATCTCGCAAGCTCCGTTGTTCCACGCTCATTCCGGCTATGAGGCAGACCACTACCATCGGCATTCACAAAGGCCAGAAAATACCGAGGGTATCTTCTACAGAAATAATAATCCTCCCCAACAAAAATATCTTATCGGCAGACAGTTATACCAGGGTGGGTCCGGTGTTAATCGCCACGGGTGGGTCCGATGTCAATCGGCGGTGACGCCGGGATCAGTAATGCCAAAGCCTTAACAGCCATGAGATGCTGCGGTCTTAATCCCGGCTTTTTGCGACCCGCCCGGATATTTCGGATCTCTACTGGTCTTTGGAGTATGGCCGCCAGCGCCAGAGCAGTCCTCAATATCTGCCCGCCGCCCTCACCGTAATTCCCGTCTATTTCTATAGCTTTCAAAGTAATAGTAATGTTTTAGGGTCAGTAATCGTAACTTCTCAAAAAGTTCGGGGAAATCTCCTGAACGGGGTCATAGGTTTTACTGATATGCTCCTTGACACGGACCTGAATGACGAGCAGATCGATTTTGCAGAGACGGTCAAGAGGAACGGGGATAGTCTACTCGCTTTGATCAATGATATCCTGGATTTTTCCAAAATCGAGGCAGGGCAGTTGGACTTTGAAGAGATCGACTTTGATCCTGAATTCCTTGCCTATGATGCGTGTGAACTGATCCGTCCCAAGATAGACTCAAAGCCGATTGAGATACTGTGCCATATCGGAGACAACGTTCCCTCGGTTGTAAAAGGAGACCCCTTGCGGTTCCGGCAGGTCCTTGTCAATCTGATGGGAAATGCCCCCAAGTTTACAGAAACAGGAGAAATTGAACTCTCCCTTTTTGGGTGGATAACAATGTCAATATCCTGGTCAAGCGCTCGTAGAAAAGAAAATAGACGCTCTATCGAGAAACCAGCCAACTTTCCATCTCTAACCAAATATTCAATCTCGTCGGTCATTTTGTCTTCTCTTTAAATCTTGGCGGGAAGACCCCACCCAAACAATTGATTTCTGTTTTGTTATCTCCATAATTCAAGCGCCCCCCTGTAACACCAAAGTGGTCCATCCTACGGCCTCTCAGGAGGTCTGACTATAGAGTTTTAGAAAAAGATTTTGGCAAGGCCAGAGGGAAAAATCCGAGTAAGGCGTACTGGTAGTATGTCGTCGAGGATTTGGACCGATAACACAGCCAAAATCTTTCTCTGGAAGTCTATAATACTATTACAGTAGTGTTAGTGTACCCCCAGATCACGAATATGTCAATCAAGAACAAGAAAGGCTTGAAAGCCTGTGGGCCAATTTACGTTCATGAATTGATTGACGTAAGAATAGATTTGGATTATTCGGGTCTTTTATGACCAAAGAGAAGCTCGTCCAGATCATTCAAGGGTTGTTGAAGGGAGCTTACCGCAATTAGTAGCAAGGACCCGTCCGCTAGGATTCATGAAGGTTGTTTTTCACAAGGATTTCTTGCAGGTTTACACATCTGATCCAGCCGCTGAAGCAGGGCGAATCGAGGCGATAGTGGAGGTGATTGGCTCTGATGTGGAGTTTGTCACCCCCGAGCCAGCATCCGAGGCTGAAATTGCTGCCGCCCATACAAAGACTCATGTGGACTATGTGCGAGAGAATGACCCTTATTCGATTGCCTCGCTGGCTGCCGGTGGGGCTATTCAGGCGGCTCGTATAGGGCTTGAGGAGCCTGCTTTCGGTTTGATCCGCCCACCCGGCCACCACGCATCCTCCTACAGTTCTTGGGGCTTCTGCTATTTCAACAACATGGCGATAGCTCTTCTTGCGTTGCGTGAGGAAGGGCTGATAAGCACGGCCCTTGTCCTTGATATTGACCTTCATTTTGGGGATGGGACGGTGAATATCCTGGGTAACAAGGACTGGGTGAAGATCCATAACCCATCCGAACGGAGCCGAGAGGAATACGTTCACCAAGTTGGCCATATCTTGTCCGGTGTTCAAGTTGATCTGATCGGGATTTCAGCTGGTTTCGACAATCACATCGACGATTGGGGCGGGCTTTTAGAGACCGAAGATTATTTTTCAATTGGTACGATGGTCCGCCAGACCGCCCGTGTCTCTGGGGGTGGCTGCTTTGCTATCCTTGAGGGTGGATACAACCACGACGTCATGGGTCACAATGTGGCTGCCTTGATAGACGGGTTGTCATCATAATCCACTGAGACGAAGGAAAAAAGACTGATTGTGGTTTCGATTTGGCTTTGCTATCTTTAGATTTCAACAAGTTACGATTCTGGCAAGCGAGTTGTACTCGGATTCTCCTTGTTGCCAGTTTCGATTCTGCAAGGAAAACTGTGTTTTAACAATTCATGATTTTTGACACCAGTATAAAACAGAAATCTTTACGGTCCGTTTTTGGTTCCCAAATGAGGACTTGTATGATATCGACAATAAATTCAGTGGATGAGGGTTAAAGTGTTTGGCAAGTTCGACAATCGGGTTTTTCAAGTTGGCAGTGGTGATATTGCAATGTCGTCTTAAGTAGGCTTTCTTCTACATCGAGAAGTATGTGTGAAACAGTCTGGCTATTCACCCAAAATGGGGAATATACGAACCTGGTTCGTACATTGGTAAAGCTTATATCGGGATTGGAGCAAAGCGCAGTTGCGGATACAACGAGTAGCCGCTATATGCCCACAAGCTTCATTCGATTCAAATCTCACAATCAACTGTAGAAAGGAGTGATTGTAATGAAGAATTTGATATCTCTGATGCTAGTGCTGGTTCTGGCGCTGACCTGTGTGAGTTTGGTTGGCTGTGGTGGCGGAGAGAAGGAGGAGGCTGCGACCACGTCTAAGCCAGAGGAAAAGCCAACCCCGGCGGCAACTTCCACTCCAACTCATCCTCCGGCAGCGGAGGCTGGCTGGAAGACTTGTCGTGTCGGGGAAACTGGTTCAATCTCCATTCCTGAGGATTGGGGGGGTGAAGTTGAGGCCCAGGTGTGGTGGCCGGGGACAGCAGATCTCAGACTTGGTCTCCCAGATGTCAGTGTACATTGCGGAGGCACGCCTTTCATGCCAGGGGAGTCTTTCGAGGAATGCCATTCGGGCTTTGCCCTTTTTTTGTCCAGATGTTGTATGCGAACTGTCTGCCCCGGGAGCAAAAGATACCTGTCATCCATCTTTAACGGGACTCCGCACCTTTCGACTGGCGATGACTACATCTGTACTGCAACATTCCCAAGAAACTCTTGTGATATCTGCACTCTCAACTGCGTGTTAGCCATACTAGGCACGCGCCTTATCTGAAGTGAGACCTGCCCCGAAGAGCGAATCCGCTTCAGCCCAACCGCTTGACGAGTGCCCCTATCATTTTCCCGTACCGTAGACATTCATCACGAACCTCTTCGTTCGGGGCTCCAACTGACACGGGGCCGTAGTGGTTCCCTTTTTGGACACCTTGAACGATCATTCCGTGGATCAGCAACCCTTGGAGGATACTCAAAATGGTGGTTTCGTTCCCGCCGCCGATCATTCCAGATGAAGTAAAGGCCCCTCCAACTTTTCCAACCAGTTTCCCATAACATTGAATGCTTTTATCCATGAGGGCTTTGACTTCTCTCGCCATAACTCCAAAATACGTAGGGCTACCTATTATTATGCCATCGGATGAACGTAGGTCTTTAATTGTGGTATTTTGAACCTTCTTGAGATCAACGTCGACATCACCCAATGAATCCAATCCCTCTTTGATGTACTCGGCCATCTTCTCTGTATTGCCGGACTTTGAGAAGTAACTTATCAGTACCTTTGACATCTGAACCCTCCTTTTTCTTGC
>DAOVOU010000228.1 GCA_030629475.1 Desulfobacterales bacterium
GCCTCCGTAAGTCAGGTCTGGGCCAGGGGTTGTCGATTGTTTTTTCAATCATCAATCATCAATCGAGCGGTAACAAGGGATCAAGTCTCAACATTTGTTCGGTGAACCCTGAACCATTGAACCCGTGAACGGTTACCAAACATCTTTGTCATCTCGTGTGATTACAATGCCTAGTGCGCGTTTCTAAAGAGGGAGAAATTGCCGGAAGACCGTGTCTTACAAAAAGAGATTAAAAAGCTAAATCAGATCGGGATTGCCCTCTCCAGCGAAATCAATCTGGAAAAGCTCCTGGAGTTAATCGTCCGTGAGGCTAGAGAATTTACACGCGCAGATGCCGGGAGTCTATATATTCTGGAGGACGGTAAGCTTTTCTTTCACGTAGCTCAAAACGAAACTCTGATTCGAAGGCCGGATCCTCCACCAGGGTTCAAACCTTATCCTCTTCCTCTTTCAAGAGAGAGTGTCGCGGGCTATGTAGCCATTACAGGAGAAATTCTAAACATAGAGAACGTTTACAGTCTACCAGAAATAGTACCGTACAGTTTCAACCCTGACTTCGATCTGCGCAACGACTATGTGACAAGGTCCATGATAGTTGTGCCAATGAAAGACAGGGAAGGCCAAATTCTGGGTGTGCTCCAGTTGATCAATGCCATGGACAAAACAACTACTGTCACCGTTTTCCCCAAATCAGTCGAAGACCTTGTCATGTCCTTGGCCTCACAGGCAGCGGTGGCGATCCGAAATGCCAAATTGATTGTGGATATCAAGAGGCTGTTTGAGGCCCTGATCCGGTATTCTGTCTCGGCCATCGATGCTCGAAGCCCTCACACCGCAGGTCATTCCAGGCGAGTAGCAGCCTATTCCGGGGCCATAGCCCTGGCCATCAATAAGCAGACCACGGGTCCCCTTGCCGATGTGTTCTTCACTCCTGAGCAAACGGAAGAACTCTCATATGCAGCCTGGCTTCATGACATAGGCAAAATTGGCGTCCCTGAGCGCATCTTGGACAAGAAAAATCGACTCAGCGACGAGGCGATGGAAGCCATTGTCAATCGCTTTGAGTTGATCAAAGCCCTCAAGCTAAACCGTATCCATCAAGCCTGGCATGCCGGAAACATATCAAGCCCGGAAGTCGGGAAAAACGGACCTGATGACAGCATAAGCGAAGAAATCAATAAAGTGCAACAGGAAATAGAAGCAGATCTAAGCATTATCCAGAGGGTAAACCGATCCCATTTTCTCTCAGACGAAGACCTTGCAACCCTGGAGGTTATAGCGTCCAAGACTTATGAAAATCTTTCGGGAAATATGACCCCCTGCATCTCTGAAAAAGAGTTTAAACACCTTTCGGTCAAAAAAGGAAACCTGACAGCAGAGGAATATGAGAGAATCCAAACCCATGTGGAACTTACACACAATATTCTAAAGAATATTCCCTTTACAAAAACCTTAAAGAACGTTCCCTTTTTTTCCGCAACTCACCATGAACTCCTTGACGGAACCGGCTATCCCGGGGGACTAAAGGGTGACGAAATTCCCCTCCAGTCCCGCATCTTATCCGTTGTGGACGTCTTTGACGCATTGACGGCTGCGGACCGCCCCTATCGCCCTGCCATAAGTCCTGAGAAAGGTGGCGAAATCCTTAAGGCAGAAGCAGAAGCGGGACGACTCGACAAGAATATCGTGAACCTGTTTCTTGATAAAGAACTGTACACTATATAAAATCGCTACGCGATTTTATATAGTGCGGCTACGCCGCTTCCCTTATGATCTGCTTTCAGAAAATCGCTGAAAGGCGTATAGTTGAAGCTATACGGGAAGGAGAATTTGATGACCTTCCCGGAACAGGACAACCCCTTAAGCTCGATGACGATTCCCACGTGCCAGAGGACCTCCGGATAGCCTACAAAATCTTAAAGAATGCTGGCTACGTGCCTCCAGAGGTGGCTCTAAGTAAGGAGATCGCCAAGACCGAAGACCTTCTTGCCGGGATGGAAGATAAAGAGAAATATCGTCAACTCAAGAAGCTAAATTTCCTTATCATGAAGCTAAATATGTTGCGCGGAACCTCTACCGGTCTGGAAAAGGCACAACGTTATGAGAAAGAGCTGGTGGAGCGCTTCGGTTCCTGATCCCTCATGTTTGATAGGAAGACGATTTTGTTGGATCTTTACAGCAGACTATACAAGGCCTGCGGCCCACGTCACTGGTGGCCGGGAGATTCTCCTTTTGAGGTCGTTGTAGGTGCCATTCTTACCCAAAACACGGCCTGGCGAAATGTAAAAAAGGCCATAACCAACCTGAAAGCAAGAAGCCTCCTGTCACCGTACGCGCTCTATCACGTGCCGGTCGAACATTTAGCAACTGTGATCAGGCCCGCAGGGTATTACAACATAAAGGCCAGGCGGTTGAAACATTTTGTCCGGTTCCTTGTTCAGGAAAGTGCTGGTGACCTTCATCACCTTCTTGCCGATGACGTTGACACCTTGCGAAGCAGGTTGCTATCCATCAATGGGATCGGACCGGAGACCGCAGACAGCATTCTACTATACGCTGGGAACAAGCCGACCTTTGTTGTAGATGCCTATACACGACGAATCCTCTTCAGGCACAATCTCATCCCTGAAGAGACGTCTTACGATGAAGTGCGCGACTTTTTTATGGACTGTCTCGAGCCTGACGCTCCCATGTTTAATGAGTACCATGCACTCCTGGTCCACGTCGGGCACACATTTTGCTTGAAGAGAAATCCAAAGTGTACGGAGTGTCCCGCCAGAGGGTGGAACAATGATGAATAAAGTTCATAACTCGTCGCAGTTACAGGAAAGTGTCTTTAGGGGCGTCCTGTTGGCCTATTTTATCCTTTTTTTTCACGTTCTCTTGATCCTCGGTCTCGGTGCCCTTACGATCTTTTTCAGGACTGTCATCAACTACCTGCCCTGGATCCTGGCCGGTGTGGGCGTGCTCATCATTGGATCATGGGGCCTCTGGTGGTACTTTATAAAAAGGCGGGGCAAAAAATTGACAGATGCTCTCAAGGACCCTGTCTTCCAGGGACGCACTGTAGAAGTAACGCTGTTTGGAGGGCTTGCAAGTCTTAAACTCGGGCAGCCCCAGGGACCACTCACTATCGATTATTCGGCCCCTGAAGCCCCCAAACAACTTGTGGATCCTGCAATTCTTCGTGTCGAGGAACTGAACAAACTGGCCAACCTGCTCAAAGAAGATTTGATTACAATGGACGAATTCCTCAAGGCCAAAAAGAATCTCTTGGGTCAATGAAAACTTTGGGGCTCCGCTCCAATTGGAATAGTGGAATAGTGGAAAACTGGAATAGTGGGTATAAATTTTGAACACAAAAAATGATGTTATTCCGCTTCTGTCCCCAATATTCCATCATTCCATTATTCCGTATGTAGGCCAGAAATCGGCTGCCCCAAAAGGCTTATGATTTCAACATATTGTAAGAATTCCCAGGCATCAAGATTAAGAGTGGCCTTGCTTGCGGGCGGTATTTCCTCCGAGCGTGACATTTCCATCAAAAGTGGCAACCAGGTGTACGACGCCCTCGATAAGGGCAAGTACGACATTGCACGCTATGACCCCGCCACCGACCTCGGAAAACTCGTGGCCGATGCATCCCGCATTGATGTGGCATTCATTGTCCTGCATGGGCCTTATGGGGAGGACGGCACTGTCCAGGGTCTTCTCGATCTCCTTCATATCCCCTATCAGGGTTCGGGCGTGCTGGGAAGCGCCTTGGCCATGGATAAATGGAGTTCAAAACGTCTTTACAAAGAGGCAGGGCTCCCCGTGCCACCGTTTGAAGTTCTCGTGCGCGGACAAACTTATGATCCGGAAGTCTTGGCCGGAGAAGTGGGGTTTCCGCTGGTTGTTAAGCCGCGGTACGGCGGATCGAGTATCGGCACCGGTATAGTGCAGACCCCACAGGAGTTACCAGAGGCCCTTAACAGGGCCTTTCAATACGGTCCGTACGTAATCCTGGAGACCTACCTGGAAGGAACCGAGATCACAGGAGGCGTTCTTGGGAATCACAACCTCCAGCTACTTCCTATTGTGGAGGTCATCCCTGAATACGGCTATGCATTCTTTGATTACGAGGCAAAGTACAGGGAGGGGGCTACCCGTGAGATCTGTCCGGCCCGTATCAGTGAGACGCTCTCTGACCGTGCCCAATCGTATGCTGCCACCGCCCATCGAGCCCTTTGCTGTCGTGGCTATAGCCGCACCGATATGATCATCCATGATGACATCATTTATGTGTTGGAAACCAATACCATCCCGGGCATGACGCCAGTGAGCCTTTTTCCGCTTGCTGCGAAGACGGCCGGGATCTCTTTCAGCCAGCTTTTGGACCGGCTGATTGAGCTTACTCTGGAAGAAAAAAGTGCCTAAGGCCCGCCCTGGCGCTATGTACTCGAATTAGTTAACTAGCCCTATTGGCCAGGTCCTGGGGGCGTCGTTGAGCATTACCTTCAGGGGCGAACTGTCAATCTCCACGCTCAGCGGATAGTTCAGGTAGATGCCGTCGTTATCGGTCCTGATCTTCAAC
>DAOVOU010000296.1 GCA_030629475.1 Desulfobacterales bacterium
ATCTCTTTGTCAGCATCCACATCAATGCCAATGAGAACCGAAAGGCACACGGCTGCGAGACCTACTACTGTTCGGAGAAGGCCTCCAGTAAAGAGGCGGCCAGGGTTGCAGCCTTTGAAAACGCAGTGCTCAAGTACGATGAACCCTTCAAGAAAAGGCCTGGCTACATAAATATTGAGGAACTCCTTTTCAACTTTGAGCGAAGGCTCTACTGGGAGGAAAGCGGCAAATTTGCCAGGACCTTCCAGAACCGTTTTGAGCAAGCCCTACCCTTCAAAAGCCGGGGGGTTCATTCGGCCAATTTTTTTGTCCTTCGACGCGCAAAGATGCCATCGATCTTGCTTGAAACCGGGTTCATTTCGAATCACGATGAAGAGGCCGCACTGAAAAAGGCATCGATTAGAGACGAGATCGTCGCTGCTGTGATAAGGGGACTGTTAAATGGACGTGGATGACCTTATCTTTCAAGGAGCTGACTACCATTACAAGGGGGAACTTGACAAGGCCATTGCCAGGTTCCAGGCTGCCGTCAGAATCGAGCCCCAAAACGAGTATGCACACAACCAGCTCGGCATCCTTTATGCCAAAAAAGAGCGGTTTGACGCTGCTTTTCGTGAGTTTCAGAAGGTAGCCCAGATCGATGGACATAACACCTATGCCCTGTTGTGGCTTGGGATTCTTTACCTGAAACAAGGAAACCTTAACCAGGGTTTTGAAAAATTCCAGAGAATTATTGAGATCGATCCGAGCAATGCCGATGCCTATTATTTCTTGGGGGCAATCTACAATTTCAGGCACAATACTGCCAGGGCGATAAAATACTTGAAGAAGGCCAGAGATGCAGACTCTGACGAATCCGACACCCATTACCGACTGGCCCAGGCATTTCATAACCTGGACATGACCGCCAATGCACTCCTGGAGTATCAGCGGACATTGGCCCTGAAGCCCTCTCATACAAAGGCCATCAACGGGATCGGATGGCTGTACTACAATCGTGGAGAGCGGGATGCAGCCATCGCCGAATGGAAAAAGACCCTAAAGATGAATCCCAGGGACCGTGACGCCATTTTCAATCTGGCCAAGGCTTACAATGATTTGGCCTGGGAGGCTATGAAGAGGAACAAGCCAAAGGAGGCAATTTCGTACTGGAAAAAGACCCTTGGGGTTGACCCCAAAAACAAGGCTGCTGTGCACTATCTCAAGAAGTACGAAGGGTGAACCGTAAGAGGGAGTGAGCTAAAGTGCCTAAAGTGCCTAAAGTGAACTAAAGTTGATCCGCCTTCGGCCGAGAAGAAACTTTTTACAGAGATTGGTTTTATTCCTTTAACTTTAGGCACTTTAGCTCACTTTAGCTCACTTTAGGCACTCTGTTATTGACAAATAACGAATAACGAATAACGAATAATATAAGGAGGGTATTATGAAAACAAGAACACTGGTTGTTGTTGCTGTTGCGCTCATGCTTGCATTTCCGGCAACAGAAGGCTTTGCGGCTGAATGGCACCAGCTTGTGGAAACAGTTGGCACCCATGGGAGTATCAACTGGTCCGAGGGGATCATTACGGCCACAGGCATTGGAACGCCGCCTGAAAAGTATTATGGGAAGCCCCAGGCCCGCCCTATGGCCCTCAGGGCAGCTCAGCTAGATGCTTACCGCAATCTGCTTGAGGTAACCAGGGGTGTGAGGGTCGACTCGACCACTGTGGTGAAAGACTCCATGGTTGAGAGTGACGTGATCCGGTCACAGGTGGAAGGCATGATCAAAGGGGCCCAGATCGTCAAGAAGGAATATCTTTCAGACGGGACAGTGCAAGTGACCCTGGCCATGAATCTCCGTGGGGGGTTTGCCCAACTCATACTCCCTAAGGACATCAAACAGGTGCCAGAGATCAAAACGATTTCCCCGGCACTTCCTGCACCTCCAATGGTTGGGGATGCACCGGTGCCCACGACCCCAACACCCGCACCGACCATCTTTACTGGGCTGGTGGTGGATGCATCCGGCTTAAGAGCCCGTCCTGCTATGTCGCCCAAGATCTTTGATGAAAATGAGCAGGAAGTTTACGGCTCGGGCTATGTGAGCCGAGAATTTGCCGTTCAGCAGGGCATGGCCGGGTACGCGAGGGACCTGACTGCAGCCCAATCTAATCCGCGAGTAACCAATGAGCCTTTTACGGTCAAAGGTCTGAGGACCGCGGGACCGGGTCGGTCCAATGTTGTCATTAGCAATGCTGATGCAGCCAGGATTCGAGGCGCTTCTGAGAATCTTTCGTTTTTGAAAAAGTGCCGTGTCATGATTGTTTTGGACTGATTGGTGATGGTGGAGGCACTCCGTTATTGACCAATAACGAATAACGACTCACAGGAGGTATTATTATGAAGACTAAGCATAAAATGATAATGGTGGCCTTAATAGGGGTCTGGCTGACCGCCATCTTTTTCCTTCAGGGATGTGCTCCCAGGGTGCGCGCTCCAGAGAGTCTCCTGGACACCCCTGAACATCACGTGCAAAGCGGTATGAAACTCCTCAAGTTGGGCAGATACGATAGCGCCATGCGTGAATTTGAACTGGCCAAGGAGCTTGACCCGGAGTTTTCAGGAGCATACGTTGGCTCTGGCCTGGTGTTTGGATACAGGGGTGATTTCAAACAGGGAATCGAAGATATGGAAAAGGCTGTTGACCTGGCCAGGACCAGGGGGGAAAAGGTCAATGCCAATGTGGGTCTGATACGATTGTATTCGTTAGGTAAAAAGTCTGCCCACAAGAAATGGCTTAAGAAAGCCAAAGGGGCCTATGAAGATGCTATCGACCTTCAGCCTGAGTCCTTTGCTGCTCACTACTATATGGGCGAGGCCTACAAGGAGGCTTTGAACTTCGAGAAGGCAAGCCAGCTTTTCAAGAAGGTGTTGGACATCAACAAGGCCTACGTAGTTGAGGCAAACGATGCGTGGAAGCTGATCCAGAAAATACAAAGAGCAGCACCCGGCACCATGATCGGCAAAAAGATTGCCCTGGTGGATCAAATCACCCGTGCTGATGTTGCAGCCCTTTTTATCCAGGAACTCAAGATAGATGATTTCTTCGAAAAAAGGACCAGGAAAGAGTTTGATACAAGGTTCAAGAGTCCGGAGAAGGAATTTGTGGCCGAGCAATTGGTCAAGACGTCAGCAGCGCTCGATATTGGAGACCACGTGCTAAAGACGGATATGGAGGCTGTGATGGAGCACGGTATCAAAGGCATAGAGCCATATCCGGATCACACCTTTAAGCCTGATCAGAAGATCGCACGGGCTGAGTATGCCATAATGATCGAAGACATCCTGATCAAGGCAACAGGGGATGAAAAACTCGCCACCAAGTTTATCGGCGGGCCGTCCCCTTTTCCGGATCTAAGGAGTGACCTTCCATACTATAATGCTGTGATGGTCTGCACAACACGAGGCATTATGGAAACCAGGGATATGACCACGGGCGAGTTCGATCCGATGGGGTCGGTTTCAGGGACAGATGCCTTGCTAATAATACGCAGGTTACAGTCTGTGATCAACCCGTAAGACACGTTAACCTGGGTTGAGCGGTTCAACGTTCACGGTTCCCGGTTGAAGAGCCCCTGGCCCAGACCGGGACTACATGGGCACCAAAATCATCTTGGGATGTCGCGCCAGGGCAGGCCTAACTGCCTGTTAGCAAAAGGATGACGCGTCAATAGGGACGAATGTTATGTTTCACCCAATGGGTGAAAGAGGCTAATCTGAGCATTGTGTTATAAAGTTAAGGATATCAGTAGACTATAACCTTTGAACCTTG
>DAOVOU010000013.1 GCA_030629475.1 Desulfobacterales bacterium
CCGGAATCCTGTACCGGATTCTACCCTTGTGCCTGTGATTCCCGGAATTCTCGAACACGTGGTATCCGTTGGATATGGTCGTAATTGGAAGAACTGGACGTTCGATGTTGCCTATGCATATTCCTTTGGTTCCAGGCAATCTGTAGGAACCAGCAAAATCATAGGTGGGGATTATGATGACAGTTCGGTGGACATCGACGGGCATCTGCTTCGCTTCGGTATTCAATATCACTTTTGAGCTACCCAAGTTGGCTGATTTCGATCTACATCGCAACACCTCAAGGCTATTCTCTTTACACACCAATCTGTTCCTCCTGACGATAGACAGTTTCGTGGCAAGACGTTGCAAAGTTATTAAAAATATGGTAAATTATGTCCGAAGAATCACGCTTTCACCCACGGGCGTAAGCCCGTGGGTGAAAGCGTGCCAGCCGAAGGCTGGAAGTTTTGAAAGAACAAGGGGTTATGATATGCTAATGGTATGCAGATACGATTAAGCGCACATGGAGCATATCATCACCAGTTTCATATTGTATGGATTCCCAAATATCGTAAAAGGATATTAAAGGGGGAGTTGAAGAAGTTCATTGAAAAACGATTGTTTCATATCCAAGAGTATCACCCAGACGTCGAGATTGAGAAATACAGTATTCAGGAGGATCATCTGCATTTGGTCATAGTCATACCGCCGAAATATTCTGTGTCAGGAATTGTAGGGAAGATCAAGGCCAATACGAGCCGAGAGATACGAAAACATTTTGACTGGGTAAAAAAGGTATATTGGCGCAATGAGTTCTGGTCACCAGGCTTTTTTTCCTCCACAGTAGGCATTGACGAAGAAGTTATCAAAAGATACGTAGAATTTCAGGAAAAAGCTGACAAAGGACAAGCGCAACTGAGCTTTGATTTTAAGTTCTGAGTGCCACGGGCGTAAGTCCGCGGGTATCTACTTCAATCCTGGTCTCGACATTTTCTGAGAATGTGGAAGATGTGATTGATTACACAAACTATTGCACAAGCTTCTGCAGCGTAATTGTCTTTCAGTATCCTAAATCTTAAAGGCAAAGGAGGTTAAATAGGATGGTGCTAGATGCAAGTCCAGGTAAGCCTAAGAATGAAACCGATAAAAGGAAAAGCCAGCGCATAAAGGTAGATCAGAATTCGGCAAAGTACTACGTGGAAATACCTTTACCTGTACCAAAGGATGCTAAGATTAAAAAAGAGATAGTAGATATAAGCAACGAAGGGTTATCTTTTCTTATGCCTGAAGAAGAAGGAGTTTTCTTAGTAGGTACTCCCTTAGTTGATATAACGGTGGTGAAGGATAACAAGAGGTCTTACTTTCCTCAGGCTAGGGTTGCATACAGCAAAAGATTATATGGAGAAGGGATAAATTACAAGATAGGCTTACAATTTGTAAAAGATACGCATTCTTCAGGTCTCGAAAGGTCCGATACAATTGGTCAAACTCGATATCCTCGGTTTAGACTCCCCCGATACGATATCGAACAATTGGGCAGTGTAAGCAAAATCATTACCTTCAAAAATAAGACCGGAACCTATGGCAGCTATGAGATGATAAACTTTTCTAAGTATGGATTAGCCTTTAGGATGAGGGGAAATGAGGTTGAGGAATCAGCAGCTCTACGGGTTGGCGATGTAGTACATGAGCTGAAGGTTATTATTGGCCACAAAAAGGTATATGAAGGCAGGGCGAGTATCGTTGATTTCAGGGAGCACGATAATGCATTGATAGTGGGGGTAAAGCTTGAGGATTCATGGTTGGAGGTGGATAAAATACTCTATCTTGGAAAGAGTGAGAATATAAAAAACGATCTCAAAACATTTCTACGCGATCTGCCCGTTGGAGATAAGATTGGCGGGGAGTTTAAGCAGATTGTCGCGGACATGCGATATTATTTAGAGGCCATACAATCAAAATTGAAGGATGCAGAGATACGACTAGCAAACGTAGGTTCAAGCCAAAAGCATAAGATCGAGAAAGGGATGCTACAGGCTATGATCGGGCAATTTTCAAGTTCAATGGATCATTGGTTTATAACATTGAATAAGATGACAAGGAATCTTACAAAGGAAGCGCATGAGTTGCATAAGAGATATTTTCAGAAGCATCTGCATCACTTACTATTACAATCACCTTTTGTAAAAAGGAGTGTTGAAAAGCCGCTTGGGTATGGTGGTGATCATGTAACGATAAATATGATTTACGATAACGCCTATGACGGACATACACTATTAGGTAAATTACTTAGTAAATACACTTATAGTCTAGATGCATCAAGGGTAGTGAGATTGAGAAAACAGTGCATAAAGAGTATCGTCCTTGAGAAAATGAAAGAATTTGACCGTACTAAGAGAACAATGGAGATATTCAGTGTAGGTTGTGGGTCTGCAAGGGAGATAGAAGAGATTATGAAGGCTAATGATGGTTCGTTTCATGCTGAGATTTCTTTGCTGGATTTTGATGAGCGGCCATTATATTACGCTGAGAAGCGGCTCTCACAACAAAACAAAAACGGTATCACAAAGCTAAATTTTCTAAATAAATCCATAAGGGCTCTAGTTAAAGAAAAAAGAAAAGATAATTATGACTTAATTTACTCATTAGGTCTTGCAGATTATTTTAGTAACACCACCTGTAAGATGCTTGTAAGAAGCCTGTTTAACAAACTTAAGCAGAATGGCACTTTGATAATTGGCCAATATAGCACTGGAAATTCGTCTAGGTGTTATATGGAATTTGTTGGAGAATGGTATCTAATATATAGAGATACCGATGAATTATCAAAATGGTTAGATGTCATAAAAGAACCATATAAATCTAGTTTTTATCCCATATTAAAAGGCACCTATAATTTTTTGATTGTCCGCAAATAGAAAGTTGACCGTGGATATATATTTGCCCAGTGCAGAAAGAGTATTTAAGGCTAAAGAAGAATATAAAGCCTATACGGAAAAATATGCTCTAGGTTTGGCTAGAGTTGCCTGTGCTCTTATAGTTATCCTGGTCCCTCTGTTTAGTATTCCTGATTATTTTGCTTATCCAATATACTTCAAAAAGTTACTCATTATTAGGTTTGCTTGTACACTGGCGGTTCTTATCCTACTTCTATTCACGTTTACTCATCGCGGCAAAAGATACGGCTCATTGATTGAGATGATCGCCTTCATTATTGTAGGATTTTCTATATCCCTGATGATTCGCTTTATAGGTGGTTATCAATCCCCTTATTATGCAGGCTTAAATCTAGTAATTATAGGGATAGCGATCTTTGCTCCTTGGGGCGTAAGAGAATCAATCATATCATGTTCTTTAATTTATGCCTCGTATATTATACCAATAATCTTGTATGATACGATAGAGGATACCGCAATCTTAATAAACAACAATATATTCCTTTTGTCTACTATAACCATTGCTATAGTGTGCAGTTATTTTACTTCGCGCGCGCGACATAGAGAATTCATTGCTCGCCTCGAACTTGAGCAAGCCAGAGATGAATTAAAAAGACTGGATACCCTCAAAAATGAATTCTTCGCCAGGGTCAGTCATGAGCTGCGTACGCCCCTCACTAACATCATCCTCCCTATTCAGAATATGTTAACAGAACAAGGGGATCGATTAGATCCTGAGGATAGAGAAGAGAAGGAGACCGTGTTGAGGAATGCCCAGAAGTTGCTCAGGCGTATTAATGAGATATTAGATATTTCCAAGCTCGAAGCGGGTAAAATGAAGGTAACGGCGAGCTTGAAAGATTTAAACAGTATCCTGGAGGACATTGTAGTTGCCTCCTCAATAGCAGCCAAACAAATCGGTATTGATTTAGTATTTGAGCAGGATAATCAATTGTCTATGATTTATGTGGATACCGAGAAGATAGAAAAGGTCTTTTCCAACATAGTAAGTAATGCCTTAAAGTTTACTGATCATGGGGGTAAAGTGGAGGTAAAGACTAAGGAGGCGGAAGATCATATTGTGGTAAGGGTAAGTGATACAGGTGTTGGAATTCCACAGGAGCACCTACCGTATATTTTTGATCGATTTCATCAGGTGGATGGCTCAAGTTCCCGGAGGTATGAAGGGACAGGACTTGGTCTCTGCATTGTCAAAGAATTTCTTGAATTGCATCATGGGTCTGTTGAGGTGACGAGTGAATTAGGTAAAGGGACAGCATTTACTGTTCACCTATTGAAGGACAAGGATCATTTTGCAAGAGGACAAATCAAAGAAGAACCGCAATTTCAGACGAGCGACGGATTGGTAGAACGTAGGCGTGGAGAGCGGCGTAAGGGAGAAAGACGCGAGATGCCGGAAGAAGATAGAGAGACTGTTAATTTATTGCAGGTTCAATTATCTGATCTGGTACAGGGGGCAAGATATTCTGAAGCGGGAGGTGCCGGGGAGGCTGAGAGAGGGGAGAAGGACAATAGCGTCTTAGTAGTGGAGGACAATAGGGATTTAGCCAGTAATATCGCTCGAAGTTTGGCTGGGTTTTATAACGTGTTTGTAGCGTATAATGGCCAGCAAGCTTTGGATAGAGTGCAGCAGAAGATGCCCGATCTCATCATCTCTGATGTGATGATGCCTGAAATGGATGGGTATGAGTTGTGCGACAAGATTAAAAGTGACGAGCGGACACAGCACATACCGATTGTTTTGTTAACCGCTAAGGCTACTGTCGGCGATAAAATTGAGGGGCTGAAACATGGTGCAGATCAATATCTTGCGAAACCATTTAATCCCAATGAATTGCACGCGGTAGTAGATTCCTTACTAACGAAAAGAGAACTTCAGGCCCAGTTAAACAAAAGGAATTTGGAGTTAAAGAAGGCTTTGCATGAACTTGAGGAGGCACAGGTACAGTTGGTACACGCGGCCCGGTTGGAGAGTGCGGGCCTGTTAGCTGCGGGTGTAGCCCATGAAATAAAGAACAATATGTACTGCTTACGGGCGGGCTTAGAGGGTATCAATAAGCGGTTGACCATGCTTTCGAAAGGTAAGCTTGATATAAAAGACACGTATAGAGGTCTCGCGAAGGCATTAGAGACGAATAATAAGGCCATAGAACATTCCCTTTTTATTGTAAATTCTTTGCTTGAGTTTTCCCGTAAGGATAAGGAAGGTATGGCCTTCTCTGACACAAACAAAGGGATTGAGGATACTCTCACCATGGTCTTGCCTATGATTAAGGATAAAATTACCATTCATAAGGAGTATGGTGAGATAGACAAGGTAGAGTGTAGAATAGAAGAGATCAATCAAGTTATTATGAATATGATAGTAAATGCCTACCAGGCCATGGAAGAGAAAGGTATAGTCCGGATTAAGACGGCTCAAAATGAAGATACGGTCATCATTACCATAGCCGATGATGGGCCGGGCATCCCTCAGGAACACCTCCCCAAGATATTTACCCCTTTTTTTTCCACCAAAGAAGGTCAGAATTCCGGCTTAGGGTTAAGCATTTGTTATAATATCATTAAAGATCACCATGGAACTGTCGATATAAAGAGTACACCGGGCCAGGGAACGGAGTTCACTATCGCCTTGCCAACCAGGCAGCCGAAATAGTGGACCTTAGAGCGCAAGGTTGAAACATCGAGATTCCCCTAAATCTCGTCTTGTTGGAGGGGACTTGAGAATTCCCGACCGCACCGGTCGAAAGTATGTTTGCGGAGAGAGGAAAAAGAAATGACAGAGCTGGACTATAAAAAGTACAAGATATTATTAGTCGATGATGAATTAGACAATTTGGCAAATCTAATCTTTGCTTTTGAATTAGACTATAATTTAATCACCGCTTCAAGTGCTGCGGAGGCCCTGGGTATTCTGAACAGAGAAGACATAGCCGTGGTTATTTCCGATCAACGTATGCCGGAAGTCTCCGGAACAAAGTTATTAAGCATGATTAAAGAAAGTCGCCCTAGAATTGTAAGAATGTTAATCACTGCCTATTCTGACATTGAGGCTGCTATTGAGGCGATTAACCAAGGGAATGTCTATCGTTATATACCCAAAGATCTGCCGATGAACGAGATAGAGGCTATTATCAAGCAGGCGATTGAATATTATCAAATGAAGGAAGACTTAGAAACTGCTACGCAATGCCTGATTAAGTCTGAAAAATTGATAACCATTGCCGAAATGGCATCAGGGATTGCGCATGAGATCGGCAATACAATTGGTGGAATCAGTTTTTGCATAGATCGCCTCATTCAACACTGGCAAACGAAGGGCTTTGGTGATCCCGATATAGACGACCTCTTAACAAAAACCAACAGATATGTGAAACGTTTAACAGAGATTATAGGACGCCTCAGAGATTTTGCCAAACCTGGTCATGTGGAAAAAGTCGATATCTATAAGGTAGTCGATGCTTCCATTGAGATAGCGAAAGACGGATTTAAGAGACCTCTAATTAATATAGAGATTATCAAGGAGATGGATGAAGGTATTCATAAGGTTGAAGGTAATTGTGTTTATTTCGAACAGATATTTCTCAATCTCATTCATAATGCCTCTCAGGCTATGCAAGGGATGAAAGGTAAAATTATCATCAAAGGGAGGGCAGATAATAATTGGATATATATAGCTATTCAAGATACAGGCCCTGGCATACCTAAAGAGAATTTAAAGAAAGTCTTTAGGGCCTTCTATACGACTAAAGAGGAGGGCATGGGCATGGGGCTTTATATAATCGACGATATCATCAGGACCTTTGGGGGTAGGTTAGTGTTAGAAAGTGAATTAGGCAGAGGAAGTACCTTCACGGTAGTACTCCCGATAAAGGCCTCCTAATGAGTGAAGTATCTAAGGAGACGTAACATGCTTAAGTTCTTAGTAACATCACGACTAAACAACATAATGTCCCTGAAGTCCAAACATTTTTTGGTCAGTCTCGTGCAAGCTTTTCAGCCGTTTTTACGAATACCTCTTGCCAATAAACATAGGTCGCGTTTTTCATAGCCCCTGCAACCCGGGGATGAGAGGGACGCTTGCGCTCTGAGCAGAAATCGCAAAGCGAGAGGGAGTGGCACCAGAACTTTCCCACCAAGCCAAAGACAACTCACTTTATTGAGGATTGACATGAGGTGCACAAAGGTGCTTTAGACATAGCTCATGATCCTATCCTTTCATCCGCGTGTCAACGGGGATGTGAATCTCCGTCTCACCTTAAAAGGGCTCTTTTCGGACAAAGAGGCCTGGCTGATAGCTTCGGCCCGGGCCATTGTGGTCACACAGAGCATAAAAGCCCATCAATATGAATTCTGCCGTGCCCATTCTTCTCACCTCTTTCCGGATTACACCAATCGGTTCGGGTTTGAGGGAAAATATGCAAACATCCAGCTATTTCGAAGATTCAAGGCTCCCCACCCGGAAACTGCCTGCTACAAGTCTGTAGGAGACTTTAAAGTTCGTCATTTCAAAAACCAGGGGCCGCTCATGCCATTCCCGTTTGTCTTAAAAGGAGACCGCGGTGGCGGCGGTTGGGCGGTTTTCCTCATTAGAGACCGGCGTGAGCTTCTGGAACGCCTTGAGATCCTGGCCGACAAGCGTCTTCATGCCACACTGCGCTTCATTGCCCAGGCCTTTGTCCCTCACGGCGGAAGGGACCTGCGCGTGGTGGTCATCGGCAGGATTATCAAGGCCTACTGGCGATGTCAGTACAAGCCGGGGGAGTTTCGCAATAATGTCGGCCGGGGAGCGGTGATCAATTATGATCTTGATCCTGAACTAAGAAAAAAGGGGATAAGGTGCGTGGAGGATTTCTGCTCAAAGACAGGGATCAACCTGGCTGCCTTTGATGTGCTCTTTGACCGGAGCCAACCGGAGCCTAAACCGCTCCTTTCAGAGATCAATTTTCTGTTCGGTCGCAAGGGCCTGGGCGGCTCTCCGCGGTTTTACGAACTCCTGAACCAGGCAGTTCAACAGTGGGCAAGGGAGCTATAGTGTCGAAGTTACGCGGCTTGTGGGCGATCCTATGACTTGTCTGGAGAAGTATTGGAACCTTCTTTCTTGAGCTTCAGGGCCTCCTCATAGACCACTTTCCTCGAAAGACCATATTTTCTGGCAAGCTGTCTTACCACATCCGACAAGGGGCGACCCGTCTCAAGGCGCAACCGCCTAATATCGCGTACAAGCGAGTCGCGCTCGAATTCCCCGGCCTCTTCGTAGCCTCCCACAAGGAGCGTACATTCACCTTTTATGGCAGTTCGAGCTGACAACACCTTCAGTATCTCGCTCAATGATCCCCTGAGGATTTCCTCGTGGATCTTAGTCAGTTCCCGTGCCATTACAGCGCTTCGGTCTCCCATCAGATTGATAATCTCCTGCATAAGGCCCAGGAGCCGTTTGGGAGACTCATAGAAAATGAGGGTTCGGCGCTCTCCTTTTAGTCTTTCCAGGAAGTCTCTGCGCTTGGCGGATTTCCGGGGAATAAATCCTACAAAGACAAAGCTGTCTGTAGGAAGCCCTGATACGCTCAATGCGGCGATCAAGGCCGAGGCCCCCGGGATTGGAACAACCGGGATGGCTGCCCGGATGGCTGCCCGGACAAAATAATGGCCTGGGTCTGATATGGAGGGGGTGCCTGCATCCGTCACAAGGGCAATGGAGTTTCCGGCCTTGAGTTTCTCAAGCAGCGCCGGGGTGCGCTTCTCCTTGTTGTGGTCATGGTATGAGAGAAGTGGCGTGGAAACCTCGTAGCGCGTTAGCAGTTTTCGGGTCTGTCGGGTATCCTCGGCCGCGATCAACTCCACCTCTTTCAGGGTACGGATGGCTCGCAGCGTGATGTCTTCCATGTGGCCGATAGGCGTGGCTATTACAAAAAGTGTGCCCGGGGCGGTGGGATTGGTTGGAGTCACTCGATCAGTAGGCAAGCTCAAAGGCATTCTTGATGATTTCAATATCCGGGTCACCTGGCAGCAGGCGGATGGCCACCACATCAAAGCGGGCCTTCTTCCCCATCTGCTCAGTCTCTTTCAGGTATTTGAGGGCCACCATCGATATCTTACGCTGCTTTTGGCGTGTCACGGCCCACTTGGGCCCTCCAAACTGGCCTGTTCGTCGGGCCTTTACTTCGATAAATGCAAGCACACGACCGTCTCGGGCAATAATATCGATCTCGCCCAATTTACAACGATAGTTTTGTTCAATAATCTTATATCCGTTTTTCTTTAAGAATTTCACAGCAAGGGATTCGCCGCTTTCCCCGGTGTGGCGCCGCCCATCATTGGGTGGACCTTCCGGTTTTCGAATAGACTTTTTAAACATATACGTCGCCAGTTTCAAATCACCGTCTGTTTGGTGGTTGTTTGTTTGGAGTTAATCCCTCTAAAATCTAAAATCCTACAGATATTCTCTCACCCCGCGAAAGGTTTTCCTGTGAATCCAGCAATACCCAAAAGTGCGAATCGCAGCACGGTGTTTTTCAGTGCCATACCCTTTGTTCTGGCCAAAGCCAAATTCGGGAAACTCCTCGTCATAAAGGCCCATGAGTCGATCACGAGTCACTTTGGCGATGATGGACGCTGCCGCGATGCACCGACACCGCCTGTCGCCATGTTTGATGACCTGCTGTGGGACCGGAGACCTAATTGGAAAGGTACCGTCAACCAGCAAGTAATGCGGGGCTGGTCTAAGATTATCCACTGCCATACGCATGGACAAGAGGGAAGCCTGAAGGATATTGATCCGGTCGATTTCTGCCGGATCAACAATCCCTATCCCTATACAGACGGCCTGCTCATAGATAGCATCAAAAAACTGTTCTCGCCTTTTGGGACTCAATCTCTTGGAATCATCAAGATGGTGGAGAGAAAGCTCTTGAGGGAGGATGACTGCTGCAGCCACTACCGGGCCGGCCAGGGGACCCCTTCCGGCCTCGTCAATGCCGGCAATCCTTGAATATCCCTGTTTTCGAACCTCATTCTCAAACTGCTCAGGATTAGTGTCCACGATCCATGATCCGGAAGACCTAGCGAGCCTTCGCGATGCTGGTTACTGGATGCTTGATGCTGGATAGCAAAAAAGCAAAAGCTTACTTATTCAATCCAGTATCGAGTGACCAGTATCCAGTATCTGCCAGAGTGCACAAAGAGCGTACCCCACAAAACTTGACTCATTTGTTAAGTTTTCACCTTATGAAGACGACTAATGGGGCCGCAGTTCCTTGATTCGGGCGGCTTTGCCTCTCCGCTTTCTCAGGTAATAGAGACGCGAGCGACGAACTCGGCCACGAGAAACAACCTCGATTTTCTGGATGTTGGGAGAATGCAGCGGAAAAATGCGCTCAACCCCGATCCCATAGGAGATCTTGCGCACCGTGACCGTGGCATTCGTGGTGCCTTTGCGCTTCCTGATGACAACCCCTTTAAAGACCTGAATCCGCTCCTTTTCCCCTTCTTTAATCCTAACATGCACCTTTACGGTATCGCCAGGTTTGAAATACGGCAGGTCAAATCGCATTTGTTCCTTTTCAATTGCCTTGATGACTTCCATGTTTTCCTCCAATCTCTCTTCCCAACAGCCTGTCAAGCACAATGGCAGCAGCCGAGCGAACAGACAGGTGATTATATTCTGTGTGCCCCATAATAGGGGTCAGAACATAGTCGGCTTCATCAATGAACTCTCGCGTCAGTCCCCACCCTGTACCGAAAAGGAGCAGGTAAGGATATTCGTTTTTTAACATCTCTGCCAGTGCACTGTAACCGATATTACGCGGGTGGGGTCTCGCATCGGTCACAACCGTAACCGGAACACCCTTACCATTACAAGCAATTTCGTTCCGTACAGCATCCAGAGATACAGCGACCCTGATCAGTCTTAATGCCTCGGTGCGGTCGGGATTGTATCTGGCACCCACACCCTCGGTCCAGTGAGACACAATCCGTTCAACAAGCTCCCGCTGGTCTGCCAGGGGGGTGACTACATAGAAGGCCGGCACGCCATAGGTTTTAGCAGCCCTTGATATGTCGTGCAGATCGAGGTTGCTAATGGCCGAAGCAATTACCTCACCATTTTTGTTGTACACCGGATGGTGTATCAAGGCCAAGTAAAGGTTGCCTAAGGCTGTCAAGGCGCTACCGAATGTTTCTCCCGATCACTGGGTTGGTGTTCTCTCGCCCGCTCCTTCCAGTCGCTCGAGCCCACAGAGATCACTGAGATAATTTTCCCTTGGCCTGATTTTTTGAGAGGGAAAAATCAGGCCAAACAGTCAGCCCCTGCCGGGGCATTTATGATCCCAAGTTGGCACCTTTGTCCAATACCAATAAAATCTTACGCGATAGCGTGGCAGTTTAAGTTGAATTGCCCTCTCAGCAATTCAACTTAAGAAACTCTGAGCCTCTGTGCGCTCTGTGAGAGACAAAAAGAAGCCCAGGATCATTCACAATGTTTCTCTATTATAGTTTTGATATCCTGCTGGAGTTTTTTCATAAACTCTAGATCGCCCGTTGTAAGAGGCTGGTCCATCAGCAGGTCAGGCCTTTTTAGGACTGTGCGAACCAGTGATGCCTGTCGTCGCCACTGCCTGATAACACCGTGGTCGCCAGAGAGCAACACTTCCGGCACATTAGCCCCCTCAAAAGACCTGGGCCGTGTATATTGCGGGTACTCCAGCAGTCCAGTTGAGAACGAATCCTCCTGGGCCGAGTGCTCACTGCCAAGTGTGCCGGGAATCAATCGGCTCACTGCATCGATGACCACCATGGCAGCGAGTTCACCGCCGGTCAGAACATAATCTCCGATGGAAAGCTCGTCATCTACAAGATGCTCACGGACTCGCTCGTCGATACCCTCGTAGCGGCCACAGACTAAGATGAGCCCAGGGTATCCTGCAAGTTCTTGGGCCACCCTTTGGTTAAAGAGTTGACCCTGTGGCGTGAGCAAAAGCGTGCAAGCCTCAGGATCTTTCTTTCTGGCATGTCGAATGGCCTCTGCCATGGGCTCTGGTTTCATCACCATCCCGCAACCGCCGCCATAAGGGCGGTCGTCTACGGTGCGGTGTCGGTCTTTGGCAAAGTCCCTGATGTTTATGGGCTCGACCGATATATGCTGGCGCTCAATCGCCCTTCCCACAATCCCTCCCACGAGGAAGGCGGAGAACATTTCAGGAAATATCGTGAGAACCGTAAACTTCATTCTTCCAGCCCTTCAGGAATGTCCACTCGCAAGACCTTGTGTATGAGATCGATGTGTACCACGACAGTGTCGATTGCCGGGATTAAGACCTCTTTTTTTCCGTCACGGACCACATATACATCGTTGCTCCCTGTGGGAAAAATGGCCGCTACCCGACCGAGGCGGCGGTCATCCACCGTAAAGACCTCCAGGCCAATGATTTGGTGCCAGTAGTAGGTGCCTTTTTCAGGTTCAGGGAGCGTGGTTCTATTGATGCATAGTTCGTAGTCGACCCACTCTTTTGCCGCGTCAACAGAATCTATGCCTTCTAAGACCAGGAGAATGCCACGCTTATGAGGACGGGCCGATTCTATCCCGAATGTTGCAACCGGTTCACCCTTTTGCCTTAAGGCCAGTTGCTTGCCGGGTGCAAATGAAACTGTAGACTCGGCGTAGGAAATTACCTTGAGGTAGCCCTTGATCCCGTGGGTACCCACAACTTTGCCAATGGGGATGAGGGCATCCTCATGCATGGCACGTTATTCGATGATCTCTAACACGGACCGTTTTTTGATCTTGGCAGAAGCAGCGCTTAAAATGGTCCGTATGGAGCGGGCTGTGCGGCCTTGTTTGCCGATGATCTTTCCAAGGTCATCCTTGGCCACTTTCAGTTCAATGACCGAGGTTTGTTCGCCTTGCACTTCGAAAACCTCTACCTGCTCCGGATAATCAACCAGCGCTTGGGCTATGTACTTGATCAAGTCCTTCATTCCCCGACCCCCTAAGAGCGTTACAAGAGAAAAACCAACGTTCCGAAAAAAGGTAAGCTACTGTGCAAAGTCTGTTTTATGCATTTACTGTTTTTGAAAAGAAGCCCTCTTTCTCTAATATACTCCTGACAGTTGCCGTAGGTCTGGCCCCGTTTTCAATCCACTCCTTCACGCGATCGTGCTTCAAGGTAACTGCCGCCGGTTTTTTTAACGGATCATAGGTCCCAACGAACTCGAGAAACCTGCCATCCCGGGGTGCGTCACTCGAGGCCACGACGATTCGATAATACGGCTTTTTTTTGGTGCCATACCTGGCCAATCTAATTTTCACAGACATCCGATTACTATTCCTCCTTAAAACGGCAACATCCCTCTCCCGAAGGTGCGAAGGCCGCCTTTATTCAATTTTTTTATCATTTTATGGACCTGGACGTAATTTTTCAAGAGTTGGTTCACCTGCTGCACGGTCGTTCCGCTTCCCCCGGCAATCCGCTTGCGTCGGCTTGCGTTTATAATGTTATGGTTGCGGCGCTCCAGGACTGTCATGGAGTCGATGATGGCGGTGATGCGCACCAACTCCCGATCGTCCACCTTGAACTGTTTGAGTTGTTTGAGCTTACCCATCCCCGGAACCATCGCCAGCAGTTCCTCTAGGGGACCCATGTTTTTGATTTGTGCCATTTGATCACGAAAGTCCTCTAAGGTGAACTCACCTCTACGCAGCTTTTTTTCCAGTTCCTGAGCCTTCTTCTCGTCAATGCTCGTCTGAGCCTTCTCGATCAGAGAAAGGATATCACCCATACCCAGGATCCTGGATGCCATACGGTCCGGGTGAAAGGGCTCCAGTGCGTCTAATTTCTCACCCACACCTATGAACTTAATCGGCTTTGAAGTAATCGCCTTTATGGATATGGCCGCTCCACCACGCGCATCCCCTTCCATCTTTGTGAGAACTACGCCACCAATATCAAGGGCATCATCAAAGGCCTTGGCCATGTTCACTGCATCCTGTCCGGTCATGGCATCAGCCACCAGCAGGATGTCGGACGGGGGCACGGTCTCCTTGATCCGCCTCAGCTCCGTCATCAGGGCCTCGTCAACATGTAGGCGTCCCGCTGTATCAATCAGGAGGGTATCAAAGCCCCGTTGACGTGCCATCTGGAGGGCATCTCGGCAGATATCTACCGGATTCATATCCTGGGTGGCCGGAAAGACCTCTGCGCCCACCTGGTTTCCGATCTCCTTCAGTTGCTCGATGGCTGCCGGCCGATAAGGATCAGCAGGTACCAGATAGGGACTCCGGTGTTGACCCATCAGGAGTTTGGCCAACTTGCCGGCCGTCGTGGTTTTTCCGGAACCCTGGAGGCCGACGAGCATGACCGCAGCGGGCTGGCTTCCGGTCAGGCACAGCCCTTCGTATTTGCTCCCCATAAGCTGGGTGAGTTCTTCATTAACAATCTTGACAACCTGTTGCCCTGGTGTCAGGCTACCCAGGACCTCCTGACCGATGGCACGCTCCCTGATAGCGGCGATAAGGTCCTTGACGACCTTGTAATGGACGTCGGCTTCAAGAAGGGCCAGGCGCACGTCTTTTAGCCCGGCCTCGATGTTTTTCTCATTTAATTTGCCGTGACCCTTGAGCTTCTTGAAGGCAGCGTTCAGCTTGTCTGTAAGGTTTTCAAACATGATAATCGCCCTGACGTCTCGGGAATTCTACAACCTATTGAAATTAAAGGGATGTTATCAAGCCCGAGTTTTCGCTTTGTTCATGGAATAATGGAATGGTGGAATATTGGAATGTTGATTTTAGAAGAAAGTTTTTCATCTATTGAC
>DAOVOU010000181.1 GCA_030629475.1 Desulfobacterales bacterium
TCAAAGGATAGGGCTAAATTTTTGGGGATAGCTTTTTTAAAGTGAGTATCATTGGAATTGAAAAGATACCATTATTTTGTTCATTTTTTCCGCAAATACCTCAGTTCGAAATCTCAATGCCCTCTTTTCACAAACCCTGCGCATGTCTTTGGCTCGCTTTGCCGTCATTTCCTGCACGGCCTTTATCACATCTTCAGGGGACGGGTCAGCCTTGATGAGTATTCCGGTCTCCCAATCCACCACAGTCTCAAGCAACCCACCCTCGGCCACGCCAATTACAGGCTTTCCTGCAGCCATTGACTCTATCGGCGCCATACCAAAATCCTCATCCCTGGGAATGTAGATTGTGGCGACGCACCTGCCCACAAGCTCAACAAGCATCTTTTCATCCGCCCAGCCCAGCACCTGAATGTTTTCTGCCCCTTGTGCCAGTTTCTTAATCTTCGGCATATCCGGCCCGCCCGAAACTACCTTTAGTTTTTTCTCCGGCATATCCAAAAAAGCCTTGACCACTATGTCCACCCTTTTTAGGGGATCAAGCCTGGCTGTGGATAAATAAAAATCTTCCTGGCCCAGCCAATTGAATTTTTCCGTCTCACAAGGGGGATAAATAACCCTGGAATCAATCCCCAAATATTTTTGGATCCTGGACTGGACATTTTCAGAATTGGTGATAATTGTGTCCATCCTGGATAGCGCATCTTCATAAAGTGGGCGGAGATATCGAATCAGGCCCAAGAGAATGGGCCGCTGCCAGAATGGGATCAGGGAAAGATAGAAATCCCTTTGATCATAGATAAAGCGGGGAGGTGTGTGGCAGTAATAAATGTTCTGTCCATGCCAGTGATTCCGGATGGCTAATGGGCTATAAAAGCCGCTGTAGATAACAGTGTCGTAGTCTTTTAGAAAGAGGGTCTTTCTCTGAAAAGCCCTGGCAAGTTTATACTGCCTCCAGATGGGAAGCCGAGTATAGGATCGAAGATCGTATTCTTTTCCCGCAAATGCAGAATTTTTAAAATAAGGATGATTTTGAACCTTGAACCCATAGCCAAGGTCTGTCAAAATCTCGCGAGCCAGAATTAGACAGAGACGTCCACCCCCTTCGGCTGATTCGAAATAATCGTGGAGGACGATACTTTGCTTAGAATATTCAATGCCCATATATCATCATTCCCGGTTTCATGCCCCGTGCCTGGGCATTCCAACGGTCCCTCCAACAAGGCGCAGGACCAGAAAATAGCAGGCCGCTCCAAACACGATCAACACAACCACGTGCAGGTCCAGCCACCACACGAGCACAGCCATTGGAATTGATGCAACCACCGCCTGTATCAGCTTCTTGGCCCTCGGAAGCTGGCCTAATCCCTGTGCAACAACCACAGTTGTATAGGCCAGGGCAACCACTTCAGTAATGAGTGTTGCCATCGCCGCGCCAAGATAGGAATATCGGGGGATCAGCACTAAATTGAGCAGAATATTTGCGGGCACAAGCACAAAATAGATCTTGAGCAGCTTTTTCTGCATATTTCCGGCTATCATGAGGTGCCCGTTGAGCTGCCCCCAGAACATCAGCATCATCGCAACCAGCAGAATCCGAAAAGTTGTCCCAATCGCATCCACATCTACCATCCCAAGCAACGGCATATCAAATGTCCGTTCAATCCCGAAATCCTGCCCCGTTATCAGAATCATGAGAGAATCTGCCAATATCAACCCCCCAAACAGCATGGGTACGGCAAGGCTGGTTATGAAGCTGAATGCCCGGTCATAAAGCTGGGCAAGGGTATTATCACAGGCTTCGATCGCCCTGGTAAAGAGTGGAAAGATCGTTCCCAAGAAGAGTGCGGGCACAACTGCTGATATTTCCACCACCCAGTAGGCAGCGCCGTAAATACCGACATCGTCCATCGGCTTCATCCATGACAGCATGAGCAAGTCAACACGGAAGTAGATTACTGCCATAATGCCTGACAATCCCAGGGGCAGGGCTCCGTGGAACAGAGACCTGGCAACACGCCGGTCAAACCGCAAGCGCACCCGAACTAATCTCCGCGAAAACCGGATGTACAATAAAAGATTCAGCACACTGCCCGCTGCAGCAGCAGTTATCACAGCACATAGGCCCCATCCCATCCGTAGTGCCGCAAAAGACAGAATAAGGGTCAAAAGGACTCCTGCGGTTTCTCCAATGACCGCAAAATACATCTTAAACCGGGCCTGGAATATGGTTTTGAAGGCATCAGCGACAGTCAGAGCAAGGAGCGATAACAGACCGATCAAGATCCCGGCTTTGATCGTCTGATCATAGGGCATAAACACTATCACAATTACGGCAATGATAATAACAACAAGACCGATGATCAGCTTCAACAGCAGCAGATTGCCGGCGATTTCGGCCTGATCGGCAGATGTCCTGGAAAGCTCTCTCACTCCGGTCATGTAGAGGCCAAGATCTGCAAAGACCTTGAGCATAATTAGCCACGTAAAAACAGTAGCATAGGCCCCATAGCCGCTTTCGCCAAGGTTTCGTGTCAGCAAAGAGAGAAGGACGAGCCCGGACAGGCCGACGATTGCCTTGCCCATGAACTGGACTGCCGTATTATAGGTAACCCGGTCGATCAATATGCGCCACTCCAATTTTTTCTTTAATCTGCGTCAATCCTCCAGGCGGACAGGTCTGCGTAATCTGTGCATTCTTTTTCATTCAACATTGCTTTATAAAGCGCCTTCTGCGCCCACGGCTCCCCATGAACTAGCTTGATCCTTCCCGGCTTTTCCGGCATGGAAGCAACCCATTCAAGCAGTCCTTTCCGGTCTGCATGGGCTGAGTAACCGCTCAAAGTGTGTACCTTTGCTTTTATGTTGAATTTATCACCATCCAGGTAAACATAGCCCCCCGGCCTTTTACTATATCGCACAATATCCCTTCCAGGCGTGCCCTTTGCCTGGTATCCCACAAAAAATATATCGTTCCGGGGATCCTCAATCCCGGCCTTTAAATGATCGACAATTCTTCCACCCGTACACATACCGCTTCCGGCAATGACAATGGCCGACCCCTCCATCTCCAGCAGCCTCTTATGATCCCGGTGGCCCTCCACAGCATACAGATGATCAAAATCTATAGGATGATCGCCTTGCCGCAGGATATCCCTTGCCTCCTTATCCCAGTATTCGGAAAGGCTCGAATATATCTTTGTAATCTCAAGACCTAGGGGAGCATCGATAAATACGGGAATTTTGAGTTTTGAATTTTGAGCTGTAAATTGAGGATCTGAAAACAACCTGTCAATTTCATAAATCAATTCCTGAGTACGACCCAGAGCAAAGGCCGGAATAAAAACCTTTCCTCCATCAGCAATAGCCCGAAGCAGTATCTCCTTCAGCCGCTTGATCCTGTCTCCGCGCCCCTCGTGATTCCTGTCGCCGTATGTGGACTCCAGAATCAGCAAATCGCAGGGTTCAGAAATATCAGGATCACAGAGAATCGGTGTATCCTTAGCCCCCAGATCGCCGGAAAAAACAATGGTAAAACCATCAGGGAGTTCAAAACGGATAAAACAGGAACCCAGAATATGCCCGGCACAGCCAAGCCTGAACTTAATCCCTTTTTTCAGGGAAAAAGTCTGCCTGTATTCAAAGCCCCAGGAAAGCTCGTCAATGGTTTTTAAAATCTTTTCTGCCTGCCGCTCAGTCATATTCGAAAAACTCATGGCATCCTGAAGCATGGGTATCAGCAATGCCTTGGTGGCATGTGAACAGATTATCTCACCTGAAAATCCCCGCTCAATCAGCTCAGGCACCCTGCCGATATGGTCAATATGCGCATGGGTTAAAAAAAGGTAATTAACCTCAGATGGTGTCACAGGCCAAGCCTCCATAGGAAGGATAGAGTCATTACCCTGAGCAAGCCCGCAGTCCACCATAATATTAAGACCGTTTGCCTGCAACAGATGGCAGGAACCCGTCACAGTGTTCTCACCGCCAAGGTGGATAATATCTATACCTATGGGAGTTTTCTTTTTCATTCAAAATTCAAAACTAAAAATGGCATACCGAGCTTCAAGACTTCTCGCAATCCCGGACAAATAGCCCAGTCCCTGCCCTGACCCGCATGCGGACTCAACAACATCCTTGCCGGAGCAATATTGCCCCGCCCAGTAATAGCGGTTGCACAACCTGTCAACCTGCTCCTGCGTAACTTCGTCACCAGCAATTTCTGTTACTGAGACGTAATCATTGTTTACCATATTCATTTCCTCACGCAAGACGCAAAGGCGCAAAAATTACAACCCGTTGACAACAAAAGATGTAACTTCTCAATAAGTTCTGGCAAATGCTTTGATACGCGAATTGTCTAGATTCCCGCCTTCGCGGGAATGACTGGCGATTAGGCGAAATTGTCATTCCCGCGAAGGCGGGAATCCAGGAGTCAATGCCGGAACTTATTGAGAAGTTACCAAAAAATTCAAAATGACAATATAGGCGTTTTGCAAAGGTCTCGCATCTTGATTGCCAGCCATAAGTTCAATTTTGGAAGCGATAAAATACTTGACTTTTAATGATGCCATCACTAATATTGCACCATGTACATTAGAAGAATATTGACAGACAAGCTTTATAAGCTGGCTGAGTCCTTTCCTGTGGTTGTTGTCAGTGGGGCTCGGCAAGTCGGAAAGAGTACGCTGCTCCAAAATACATTGGGTATGAAGGCGGAAATCGTTGTTTTTGATCCTGTTGTTGATATTGAGAACGCTCGGCAGGACCCTGAACTTTTTTTAAATAATCATCCCCCTCCTCTGATTCTTGATGAAATCCAGTATGCTCCGGAGCTGGTTGCTTCGATAAAGCGGCGTATTGACCTTAATCGCGCCCCTGGCCAATATATTCTTACAGGTTCCCAGCAATGGGGTGTAATGAAATCAATGTCGGAAAGTCTTGCCGGCCGTGCCGTTTTTCTGGATCTGGACAGTTTTTGTCTGCTTGAAATCAGCCAAAGCAATTCAATTATACCATGGATTGCAAGATGGCTTGATTCGCCGGATAAATTCCTGTCCCTGAGCCAGTCACGGCTTACACATAAAACAACCCTCTACGAACAGCTCTGGCGCGGTTTTTTACCGGAATCACAATTCCTGGCCACTGAAGTTATCCCCGATTTTCTTGATGCTTACAAGCGCACTTATATTGAGCGAGATGTAAGACTTTTGGCTGAAGTATCAGATTTGCAGCTATTTGGCA
>DAOVOU010000127.1 GCA_030629475.1 Desulfobacterales bacterium
AGTAGTTTACACTTTTTTTCACCACTCCAGGTTTGGGGTTTCAGGTTTCAGTGTTCAGGTTTCAGTGTTCAGGTTTCAGATCTTGCGTTTCTCGCTCCTGACACCCGACACCTGACATCTGACACCAAAAAGTACGAACAAAAGAATTTATCTCTTGGCGCCCGCATTCTTGAAAAGTGTAAACCGAGGAATGAAGGATGCCAAGATTTCATTTGCATTTTTCTGTAAACAGTCTAAAATCGCCACCAACGGTGAGACAGGAAGACATGGGTAGCCAAAAATCCAAAAAGGGGAAACGTCCGGGCGGATCCGTAAGAACCGAGAACAAAAAGGGATTCCGGATCGTGGCCGTGATAGCTGCCATCGGCGTGCTGGCCGCCGCCTTCGTGCTGTTTATTGGAAGGAAAACCGAAGAAAACGCCAAAGAGAAAAAAGTGTCATCCGCCGACTCCGCCCCGGCCACGGAGGCTCGGGGCGATCTCAATAGGCTTGCAGGCCGATGGCTGCGGCCGGACGGCGGCTACATTATTGAAATTCGCAGCATCCGTGCTAACGGCAAGATGGACGCAGGCTATTTCAATCCCCGCCCAATCAACGTCTCCTCGGCCGAGGCCTCACACAGAGGAAATGAGGTGGAAGTCTTCATTGAACTTCAGGATGTGGGATATCCGGGTTCCACCTACACCTTGACCTACGATCCGCAGCGCGATGCCCTCAGCGGAACCTACTTTCAAGCTGCCCTAAAGCAAAGCTTTGAGGTGATATTTGTCAGGGTAGATTAGGCCTATTCATTCTCTGCTTCTAATTCCGAACTTAGGGGCTTCGCCCCAATTGGAATGTTGGAATAGTGGAATGATGGAATAATGGGTTCTGGGAAAATGGGATAATGGTCTGCTGGCAAAAGCTCTCTTGACAGGGAAATCAGGAAAGGGGTAACTTCCTTTCAAAATCAACATTCCAATATTCCACCATTCCATCATTCCGGCACGAGGCAAAACTCCAAGCCTCAAGAAAGCTTATACATTCAATTGGTTGTAGAAATTCCGAGACGTCTATTTATAACATTGAGAAGATCATGTCCGATTCGGTTCAAAGGAAACTTAGCGATCATCTGGTCGGCGATACGTTTTGCCGCCTGGTAGTTCCTTCGTTTAAGGTAATGCTCGGCGGCTGCCTGAAGAAAATCCATGTTGTCGGGCTCGATTTCAAACGCTCTCAGTAGGGCGGCTTCCGCTTCAGGGTCTTTTCCCAAATAATCCAGGAGCACCCCTAAGTTATAATGGACCCGGGCGCGGTTTGGAATGCCTCTGGCCGCCGCTGCCAGAAACTGTTCTGCTTCGACGTACTTTTTCTCCTCTGCTAGCAGCAGCCCCAGCGAATAGTGCACTTCGTATAGTTCAGGATGCGCGGTTACTACCTCGCGAAGCAGCACCTCTGCTTTATCATTTTTGCCCATTTGATTGTATAGCATGGCCAGGTTCACCTTGGCCTGATAGATTTCGTTATCAATGCGGACGGCCATTCGGTAATTCTCCACGGCCAATTCGGGCTGACGGAGATTAGTATAGAGATTCCCCATGTTGTACCTGCCAAATGCAAAATCGGCCGAATATTCCATGGCCTTTTGATATTCCAGCAATGCCGCCTGATAGACTTTCTTTTGTCTACTGTCCAATTGTGGATCAGATATTTCAGTCATCCGCGTGGCTGCTTCCATGCGAACCGCTTTGACCGGGTCGTAGATCATAGATGCCAGAAGCGATATCTGCCTTTTTTTGTCCGGATGATTCAGATGATTGACTGCTGTTCGTCGTATGAGGGCCTCTTCATCCAACAGTGCCAACTCGTAAGCCTGCGTGGTCTCCTCTGACGGATACGCTGCCAGATTCGACAGGGCCGTGGCGCGCACGATCACCGGAAACAGTGGGTCGCCGGCCAGCCTGATGAGGTCTTTTTGAGCATCAGGCTGTTGCTTACGTCCGGCATAAATGATGGTGCCGTAATGGGCTCGGCGGCCGGGACCATACCATTTCGTCATCTCCTCGTCGGACCACTGGTTCGTTTTGTCCACATGACAATAGTTGCAGGCATTCGGCGTGCCAAGCTTGATGCTCATATCAGGCCGCGGAATCCGAAGGCTGTGGTCCGCTCGGTTATCAATGACCATATAGTATCGACCCGGCATGTGGCACTGGATACACTCAGCGCCCGTACCAACGTCAAACAGGATCTTACCGTCAGGTGATTTGATCGGCTCACCCTTTTCGCCTTTCTTCTTGTGGAAATGATGCGCTTTTGTGTCGTAAACACTCGCCCGATGGCACTGGAGACAGAGTTCATTGCCTTCCTTGACCGTCTTTGTACTGTGGACATCGTGACAGTCACTGCAGCGCACATTGCGCCGGTACATTTTGCTCTGGGTAAAGGAGGCGTAAACGTAAACTTCTTCAAGGATTTGGCCGTCGGCAAAATATAATCCTTCGGTGAGTGGACTGGGCAGCAGACTGTCCAGCAAATCCGGTTCGGCATGGGTGTAATCCCCCAGTGCTGCACGCCGGGAATGACATGGTGCGCACAGCTCTACCTGATCCCGTGAGTTGATTCCGGCGGTTCTCACGACAAGCTCGTAGTTCTCTGTTTGAGGCCTGGCCATATCAGGAAGTTCGGCCCATTCCACATGGCGGGAACCCGAGCCGTGGCAGGATTCACAGCTCACATCGATTTCCGACCAGGTCGTCTGGTAAGAATCGGCTTTGATATCGTAATTCTTTTTCAGATTGGTGGAATGACACTCAGCACACATGCCGTTCCAGTTCTGACCGGCATTGGTCCAGTACAGCCAATCCTTGGGATCAATTGGGGCATCCGGATAGAGGTGATACCATTTCTTTTCCTTAACATCCCAGGCAATGGGCAGGCATTGCAGGCGTCCGCCTGGAAAAGGAACAAGGTATTGCTGCAAGGGATAAACACCGAAGGTATATTTGACTTCAAAATCGTCCATTTTGCCGTCCGGTCCTTGTGTATGAACAAAGAACCGTCCGTTCTTGCGGTAGAAACGGGTCGTCACCCCAAAATATTCAAAGACGGCATTATCAAAATCGGCCAGCACGGTTGTCTCATTTGCTTCGTCCATCGCCAGGTCGTGATGAGACCCTCGCCACTTGTCGTAGTCTTTCTTGTGGCAGTCCTTGCATTTTTGACTTCCGACGAAGCTGGCTATCGGTTTCGGCTCTATGGGCCGGCGGAAGCACTTATCTTTCAGCACATAGGCAGGTATTGAGAGAACGATGACAAGCGTTGCGACAACGCCAGTTATTTTCCAATTTCTCACAAAGATTCACCACAGAAAAACGGCAGGCCCGTAGCATGCGTAGCATGCCTGTTTCAGTCACGCCTTCTTCTTAGGATATGCCACTTGTTCCGTTCGAAACTCACTTCTTTTCAGACGCTTGCTCGTATCCACCTTCACAATGTTGTTTTCAATGATTATCGGATGCATGTCGAGTGCCCTGGGTGCGGGCGGGTTGATGACATTTCCCGTGATATCGAAGCTTGACCCATGACAGGGGCAGGCGAATTTCTTTTCTTTGTCCACCCATGGGACTGTGCAACCGAGATGTGTGCATTTGTGGGACAAGGCGAGAAAACCCCCGTCTTCCAGCCGCGCAAGGTAAAAACGGCCACGAACGAAAGCCGTGACTGAATTCGGTTCAAATTTATCAAACGGTCCGGCCGTGATGACGACATCCGAACTTCCTTTGCGGGCTTTTGATTTTCGCGGTCTCAAAAAGGAAATTACCACACCCATGAATTCAGCCAGGGCAAAAACTCCTAACCCCATCCAGAGTTTGGTCAAGAAACTTCTACGACTAGGATCAGTCGCCGGGGCCTTTTCATCATATTGTTTTTTCATAAAACACTCTCAACTAAGAATCAATTCTTCTTATGGCTTCAATGGCATAGTCTACCACGGCCACATCAATTTCATTCCAGTGCCCCGAAACCACATGCAAGTGATGGTAAGAATAATAAATGCGACCAGCAATAGCACAAAGACCGACTGGATAGCCTCATTGTCTGTGGCGGCATATCGTTTCTTCATCAGAAGATAAAACCAAATGACTCCTGCCAATATAAGGACGGCTGGCAGCAATCCATTACTAATAGCGGGCGGCATCCCAGGCATCCATGCGTTAAAATCGACAAGGAATTCATCTGCAAGCACGCCTATCGGTGTAACGATAACCGCAGTAAGAGCGGCAACTATGGCCATGTGGCGCCCTTTGTAGGAAGCAAACCATACACCGGCCGTGTTGGCATCATAACGAAAGTAAGGTAGAAACATTAGTGCCAAAACGATGACAAGTGGTATCACCACCACCGCAAAGAGGGGGTGGAAATGGAGTAAAAGCTCCTGTAGGCCGGCGAAGTACCAGGGCGCCTTAGTGGGATTGGGGCTGAGCCCCGGATTGGCCTTTGCTTCCAAAGAGGCATCAAAAGTGACAGAAAGTAACAGGATGAAGGCGATCAGCACAGTGGCCACGACGACTTCCCGTAGAATGAGATTCGGAATAGTCGCTACTGATTCGCCCCGGTTGCCCGGGTCCTCATCCGGCGAGCGGGGCACCACCAAACCGCCGGATTTGCGCACCCGCCAAAAATGAAAGGGCATAAGAACAACCAGACAGGCGGGTATGATGGCGGTGTGAATGGCAAAGAAATTGGATAGCGTCGCAGGTCCGATATCGCTGCCTCCTCGAATCAATTCTTGTAGTCCCTTGCCGATTCCCGGAATGTATTCTAGCATGCCGGTGCAGATAGTGATCGCCCAGAAAGCCAACTGGTCCCATGGTAATAGATACCCGGTAAAGTTGGATAACAGTGCTGCCAAAAACATACCCAGGCCTATGATCCAGTTGAACTGTCGTGGTGCGTGGAAGGCGCCGGTGAAAAAGACCCGGAGGAAGTGGAGAAAGACAACGATCAAGAGCACGTTGCCGCTCCAGTGATGGACGTTTCGGATCAATTGACCGAACAGCACGTCGTTTTGCAAGTGGATGATGGAGTCATAGGCATTGCCCGGCATGGGCTGGTAGACAAATTTGAGCATCAAACCTGTAGCGAATAGCGTGCATACCAGCACGACCGCCATCCCGCCGAGGCCCCAGGTGAGCGTCAATCGGAGCGTACGTTCCGGAACGCTGCGGGGCCGGAAGTGCAGGATCAGGCTATTGAAAAACCTTCGATAGCCGCGTGCCTCCTTTGCTGACCGTACCGTACCGGGAAATATAGAATAGCGAATGCGCTGAAATAAGCTGAGCCGATCAGGTATCATATCATTCTTTTCCGTCAATCCTATCCCCTCAATAGACCTCGTTTCCGCCCCCCCCTTTAACCCTTCTATATCGACCCTTACGCTACATAAACAACAGGCCGAAAAAAGCCTTGTACATCCATAGCACCTGGAGTGATTTCCTCTATTAGCCTCAAAACCGCTACAACCAGTTGATATTATCGTTTATTCAATATCTCAGGCGTGTTGTTTATGCAACATGTAACTTCTCAAAAAGTTCCGGGAAATCTCCTGAAACGGGGCCCGCGGATAGGCAATTAAATTTGAAAACGTCTGAAACTCGCTTATAAGTCAGCCTGGCCCGGATAAACCGGACAAGCTGAAAGCTCAAAGCAACACAATTAGATCCCATGCTCTTGGCTTTTCTTCCTTTCAGCCTTGAGCTTTGAGCTTTCAGCTTTTGTCCACCTGTCGGCTCAGCTTATTGAGAACTTACGGCCCGACCCCCACCAATGGAAGGAATGGAATATTTGCAGAAAAGGTCGTTATTACGACTTTAGGTCGGTATTGCGTCCTTGTTTCGACTCGTGGGAATGCCGAGCTTGTTCATCTTGGTGTACAAGGTGGAGGGTTTCAAGCCCAATAGTTCAGCAGCACCATGAGGCCCTTTAATACGCCAGTTGGTCCTCTCCAGTACTTTGGTAATGTGCTGACGCTCGGCATCCTTTAGGGTAAGAATTCGGGAAGTGGCGCCTCGCGGATCTTGCGGCAACTTCACCTTCAACATATCGCTGGTGCTGACGATAACGGCATGTTCAATGACATTCCGCAACTCCCTGACGTTTCCCGGCCAGTGATACCGCTGAAGAGCTTCCATGGTTCTTTTGGGCACAGTTTGGATCTTCTTGCCCATCTTTTCAGCGAACTCATTGGCAAAGGTCCACACCAGCCGGGGAATATCGTCCAGCCGTTCCCGCAACGGGGGAACTTCAATGTGAAAGACATTCAGGCGATAGTAGAGGTCTTCCCGGAAGTTGCCCTTGCGCACCCCCGCGGACAGGTCGCGGTTAGTTGCGGCAATCACCCGTACATTGACCCGTATCTTTTTCGGGCTGCCAAGCCGTTCGAACTCGCCCTCCTGGATCACCCGCAGCAGCTTGACCTGCAACTCCGGCGACAGCTCGCCGATCTCGTCGAGAAAGATGCTGGAACCGTCCGCCACTTCAAAACGCCCCACCTGACTGGTCAATGCCCCGGTATAGGCCCCTTTTTGCCGGCCGA
>DAOVOU010000112.1 GCA_030629475.1 Desulfobacterales bacterium
CCGTGAACCTGACAACCTGAGTAGTTACGGAGATTTGACCATGAACGTTGCTCATCGTGTTATAAGAAATGCCAGGAGTTATAGGAGATGGTCTGCGCTGGTTGTTGGCATCTCCTTTTTTATTATTTTTTGTGTTGGAACGTCTCAAGGTAGTGCCGGCGATGAATTCAAGTTAGTGAGAGTTAAGAAGGGAGATTCGGTTAGTTGTCTCTCTTTTAAGCTTTATAAAAAGTACAATAAGATGATTGCAGACTCAATCCGTTCATGTAACCCCGAGATAAAAAATATCAACCTCATTTACGTTGGGCAAAAGCTGAGATTTCCACGATTGAGTTATATTGAACAGGGAAAATATCTCTCCGAAAAAGAGACAAAGGTGAGAAAAAAGAGACCGGCAGTAGCTCCAGAAGATAAGGAACAGAGAAAGAATATAGTAAAAATGGAGGCATTCATAACATATTTATCGGGTGATGTAGAGATTCTTCGCCGAGGCACGAGCGATTGGCAGCCCGCAAGAATGAATCAGGAGTTGTCTGAAGGAGATCGGATCAGAGTAAATAAGAATTCAATGGCTGAATTAATAACCGAAAAGAACAGCGTGATTCGTCTGTCTGAAAATTCGGCGTTCGAGATTACTAAACTCGAAAAAGATCCTGTAAAAAAAACAGAGACCTCAAAGTTTGCATTATCTCTGGGAAGACTATGGAACAAAGTAAGAAAGCTCTTAAGTCCAAGATCAGAATATACCGTAAGTACTCCTACTGCCATCTCCGGCATTCGTGGAACGGTATACAGTATAGATGTTCTATCGAATAGCGATACCCGTTTCAAGACCTATTCCGGTTCCATAGACGTCTGGAATCCTTGTCAGCCACCAACAGATGATATGATGCCACCCAAAAAGGTATCAGGGCCTGTTCCGGTTGCGGGACCTCATCCGGTAGGCATGAAAGAATGGACCTCCATTATACTTACAAAACATCAACAACTCGTAGTAACCAGACAGGGGCCTTTAAAAAAGGAAGCCTTTGATCCTTTAAAGGATAGAGATGATACATGGGTTAAGTGGAACGTGGAAAGGGATCAAGATTTTGAAAAAAGTGAACCCTGGCTTTAGAAAATCCTACCTTGTTGGTTTAACCATTACCCTCTTGATTATTCCCTTGATGCTTATTGATCCTGATGTCTTTAAGCTTGTCGAGTTGAAGTCGCTCGATTTTCGCTTTGCCCTCAGGGGACAACCTGAACCCAGCAGAGACGTAGTCATTGTCAGCATAGATGACAAGAGTATTTCCAAGATAGGTAATTGGCCGTGGGGCAGGGAAAAGCATGCTATAGTGATAGATAAGCTGAAACAAGCCGGTGCCAGGGTGATCGCCTTTGATGTCTATTTTCAAGAAACAGGCGGTGGCGTATTGAGTCGTGAAAATAAAAGACTGGTGGACTCAGTTCGCAGAGCGGGAAACGTTATCTTTCCTCTATACTTTAACCTTAACAAACGGGAAAAAAGCAGGGGAGAAGCTGAATCAGAAAACATAGGGTTGTTTGCTATAAGGGATGTTGAAAATCGAGAATCGCTTAATGAGTACCCGGTGGTTAGAGGATATGAACTATTTTCATCCTTTCCGGAACTAAATCGAGCCGCTTCCGGTATGGGTCATATCAATATGATTGCGGATAAAGATGGGATAGTAAGAAAAGAACTGATGGTTGTGGGCTATAAAAACGGATATATCCCCTCGTTAGCTTTGAAGGTAGCCCAAAAATACCTGGGAGTGGGCAACGAAAACATGACTTTGATTGGGGGAGAAGGTATTGCGTTAGGAGACAGAAAGATACTCATATCTCCGGAACAGATAAGTGGTGCCATGTTGTGGGGGTTGGTACATATCAACTATCGAGGTGGTTATAGAACATTCGATTACGTTTCTTTTGTTGATGTTATCAATGACAGGGTTCCGACGGACACCTTCAGGGATAAAGTTGCTCTCGTTGGCGCAACTGCCGCAGGTTTGTATGATTTGCGTTCAACCCCATTTGCCACGGTATTTCCCGGGGTAGAAAAACAGGCCACCGTGGTAGATAATATCATTCACGGAGATTTTATCAGAAAGCCCTTTCAGTCGGATGTTTTGAGCCTAATCCTGTGTATCTTCATTGGCTTGGCATTGACCTTTTTGATACCGCGGATGAGGTTGTTGCATACCATGATCATGGTGTGCGTGCTAACAGCGGTTATCATTTTGGCCGGATATGTCGCGTTTGCAAAGGCGGACTCATGGGTAAACATGACCTATCCCATAGTTACAACCTGGTTTGTATTCCTTTCATCTGTTCTGATGCTGTACGCTTCAGCTAAGAGGGGGGAGCACAGAGCTCTTGAGGAAGGCCATGAAGCAATAAAAATGTTAGGGCTTTCTTATCAAGAAAAAGGTTCCTTGGAACTGGCCTATAATACTTATAACAAGTTACCTCTCAATGAGGAGGTCATGACATTGTTATACCACCTCGCGATACAGTTGGAAAAGAAGCGTAAGGATTCTCTCGCAATACAGATCTATAAGAAAATTCATAATAAGGACAAGGATTTCGAGGATGTGGCCCAGCGACTGAGCACATTTGGCGTAAAGACCCTTGAACCAATCTCGGACGACAGTACCCCTTCCCTTAAGCCAGGTGAGACATTGGGACGCTATGAGATAGTTAAAGAGCTTGGAAAAGGTGCGATGGGTGAGGTCTATTTAGCCAACGACGCTCATATTGATCGACATGTGGCCATTAAAACGTTCCGTTTTGGTCGGGAGATAGATGAGAAGTCATTACGAACGATCAAAGAAAATCTTTTACGTGAAGCCCGGATGGCAGGGAAATTATCTCACCCCAACATAGTCACTATTTATGATGCAGGGGAGGATTGGGATCTATCTTACATTGCAATGGAGGTGCTGGAAGGAGTTGAATTACCCAATTATTGCAAACCTGGGAACCTCTTCCCGTATGAAAGGGTTGTGAAAATCGTTTCATCTGTTGCCCGTGCTCTCGATTATGCTCACGACCACGGGGTTATTCATCGGGACATTAAGCCGGCTAACATTTTGATTCAGCAGGGGGGTGGTATAAAAGTCACTGACTTTGGGATAGCGTGCGTCAAAGAGAAAAGGGATCACAGGGAAATTGCCGGGACCCCCGTCTATATGTCTCCTGAGCAAATTAGTGGCGGTGAAATCGATGGCCGTACAGATCTCTATTCCCTTGGTGTGGTCTTGTTTGAACTGTTGACCGGTAGAAAGCCATTTACGGCTCCAAATCTCGGAGCATTAAAGAAAAAAATTGTGAATGACCCGGTTCCTCAAATCCGAGAGATAAGGGAGGGAGTACCCGAATACTTTCAATCGATCATTAACAAGCTTTTGGAGAAAGATAAGGAGAAGAGATACAGCCGTGGAGAAGATTTGGTAAATGACATGAAAAAGGCAAGGATGGGTTCCTTTGAAGACGGAGGCACTATCTATCTGGACCGGGATCGGTAATGTCAGTCGTCTGTTGTCAGTAGTCCGTTGTATATATATTTTCAGGCGGTTAGACGAGATATTATAGGGGAGGGGAGGGCAGGGTGGGGGTGGTAACTTGAAAACTTATGATAGTTGTCTGGAATGGAATTTAAGACTGTTTTGAAGACGTTGATTGAACGGTTTAATGAACAAGGCATTGATTTCGCCCTGATAGGCGCCTTTGCCATGAGTGCTGCAGGGATAACCCGAACCACAGAGGATCTGGATTTTCTCATACCAGAGGTGGATGCCATCAAGGTATCAAATATCATGGAATCCCTCGGGTATGAGGTGTTGCAGTCAGGCCCTGAGACCTCTCACTACATCTCGCCCCTTGCGGTATTTGGAAGAGTAGATTTTCTCCATGCTCGCCGTGAGTATAGCCACAAGATGTTACAAAGGGCCAAACAGGAGGCTGTCTTTAGTGGTGCCTTTATGATAAAGGTAGTCAGACCAGAGGATCTTATTGGACTCAAGGTTCAGTCATCATCAAATGATCCGAGCCGTTACTATCAAGATATGAGTGACATTGAACAAATACTTAAGAGACATCACCAGGGCGTAATTTTTCTAGATATGGAGTTGGTAAGGGAGTATTTCAAGATATTCCAGAGAGAAGAAGAGGTTGATGACTTAATCCTTAGGATAAAAAATGCTGGTAACATTTTAGTTGTTTGAAATCATTGTCGCATACAGGCAATCCGATTCTAAACCGGCTCAAACAGTGACCCGCTTTAGAATCGGATCACCTGTATGCTCGTCAGGCTCGCTTTTTCAATGGGCTAAATTAATACAAATGCTGATTGATAAAGAAAAGGAAGAGTTGCTTGCCGATGGCTTCAGCATGGCCAGGAGAGAGGAATTCAGGAGGGCAGAAAAACAGGCAAGTGAATGGATTAAGAAGAGACGAAACAGGGGCTGTTCCCTGGATGAATACCTGGATTTTCTCGAAGAGTTTAAGGAGATAATTGTCCCGGCAGACTTATCACACCGTGCCCGACAAGCCGCGCCTTCGAGGAACCTTTATCGCTTATGAATCAAGGAATAGCTTTAAGATTTGGTAACATCCCAATAAGTCCGGGTATTGACTCCTGGATTCCCGCCTTCGCGGGAATCCAGAAAATTGGCGTACCAAAGCATTCACCGCAACTTATTGACAAGATACTAAGATTGTACCTGATTTCTTAGTGGCTTTTCGCATCGGATGGGATAGGCGTTGTCGGACGCAAATTGCTGATCGAACGCTGAGCCGATTTGACTCCGAAATTCTCGTCGTCGGAAGTAGCCGGGTTCGCCGGAGCTTCAGTGTTCACTGATTTGGAGTGTTACTTTTTATGCTCAATAGTGGTATTTTTTTCACACCAAAGTGGTATTTTTTTACAGTGCGTAGCCTCTAATGTCCATCTTCTTGGACGCAGATTTCAGCGGGCATGGGCTAAGTATTTGGAGTTAAGAGAGATTGCTCTAACAGCCTGCTTGCGCGTGATTTTGGCATGGTGTTTGCCGATAGGTTAGTGTGAGGTTTGATCATCATTTGGGTCAATCTGTGGGAGCGGCTTTCGAGCCGCGACGGCTTGCGGCAAGCCCGCCCTGGCGCGACAGGGTCCAATGGGCTTATCCGATTAATCATCCAGGTCTGGGCCAGGGAATGCCACTCCCACAAAGGTGTCGAGGTGGCTGAAGTTATGACCACCCCCCAAAAAATATTCTGTTTTCGCACTCAGCGATCCCTGCCCGCCATTGCCACCCCTGCCAGCATTGAAGCTGCCCGATGTGCCTGGCGATGGCAGGCGGGTTCGCGTTCTCAGCGGTAAATAGAATGTCGTGAACGGTTACCACAATTTTTCCACCTGTGCGGTTAGTATGTTGGCCCGTTGAATACGTTGGCCTGTTGAGCATGCCTCCGGACATCCGTACCGCGTAGCGTGCCCCCTCCCCGCCTGCCAACGCCTGGGTCGCACCGAGGTTACAATGCCCGTACACAAGGCAATGGCGGGCAGGTGTGGGGCACATGTTGTGGAGGATAGAGCCCCCCCCACGCTACGGTCTCCCTGGTTTGCCAGGCTAACCGGCTCAACCGGCGATAAATAGGAATTTTTGAGGTAACCGCACAGGTCCCAGTTTTTTACAAGCCCAGACCGGGAGGATAGTCATGAAACAGAAATCGTTTAGCGCGCTTTTAAGCTTTTTATTGATTTGGGTTGTGGTCACCGCGTCGGCATGGGGCGGACAGGTGGTTACAGATGAAGTCAGATCGTGGGCAAAAGAGGCGTTAGAACAAGAAAAGGCCCTCGAGACCATCAGTGCGCCCAATACCGTGGCAGTCCTTTATTTCTGCAACAAGACAGAGTGGTCGAATTTGGATCTTCTTCAGAAGGGTCTCACCATTATGCTCATGACCGATCTTTCCAGGGTAAAAGAAATTAAGGTAGTGGAAAGGCCGAAGCTCGAGGCCCTCAAACAAGAACTAGGGCTTGGAGTGTCCGGATTGGTTGAGTCCGAGACCACCTCTCGAGTGGGAAGATTATTAGGAGCTGAACACCTAATTGGAGGAGATATTATCAAAAGCAAGATCGATGAGTTTCAGTTGAAATCCAACCTGTTGAAAGTGCCGACCGAAGAAATATTCGGCCAGCCCATGGCAGAAGGTGAGCTCCTTGCAGAATTGTTTCGCATGGAAAAAGATCTCCTCTTCGAGATCATCAAGGAGTTACAAATCGAACTCTCACCGGAGCTAAAGGCAGAGCTGAGAAAATTTCTTACAACCAATCTCAAGGCCCTCCTCTATCTGTTCCAGGGGATCGAACAGAGCGATCTTGGAAACTACGAAGAGGCCGCTGAATTTTATCAGTTGGCATCGGAAGAAGATCCAAACCTTAGTCTCGTTGAAGATTTTCTCCGGGAGTTAGAGGACCTTAACCTGTGGTCGGGATGGCCAGAGCCCTACTCTCCCCCAGAGCGTGGGGCTAAACCTGAACTAAGAGCCGGTGAGAGCCCGGATCCCAGAGACCCGCGTGAAAGAGACGTGGACCATGAAGATAGTGATGGTGATGGGACACCGGACATCAACGACAACTGCCCAAACGATCCTAACAAGACGGAGCCTGGTCAATGTGGTTGCGGAGTTCCTGACACGGACTCAGATGGTGATGGCGCGGCGGATTGCGTCGATGAATGCCCGAACGATCCCGATAATGATGCCGATGGTGATGGGGTTTGCGGCGATGTGGATGGCTGTCCCAACGATCCTAACAAGACGGAGCCTGGCCAATGTGGTTGTGGTGTTCCTGACACGGACTCAGACGGTGATGGCACGGCGGATTGCAACGATGGCTGCCCGAACGATCCTAACAAGACGGAGCCTGGCCAATGTGGTTGTGGTGTTCCTGACACGGACTCAGACGGTGATGGCACGGCGGATTGC
>DAOVOU010000292.1 GCA_030629475.1 Desulfobacterales bacterium
CATTCCAGAGCATTTTCTTATCACGGGTGCTCTGGGTTCGGCCCTGATGGTCAGCACTGAGAGTTTTGACCAGACCATGCCCGTAGACCGCCTGATTCAAAGTGTCCGGGCGGCCCTGGAGAGAGCGCAAGATCGTCCACGGGCGGCTCATCTGAAACCCTTGATTCCAGCAAAGGCTGATCAGGAGACCGTGGATCATTATTATGGGATCGACCCCGCAGATTGCCTCGATGTGTTCATGGGTGTGGATGTGGGTGCAGTCAGCACGAACATCGTGCTGATTGACAGCAAGGGGCGCCTTGTGGCCAAGCAGTACTGGTACACCCGTGGAGAACCGGTTGAGACCGTGCGAGCCGGGTTTGAAGAGATGGCCAGGAGGGTGGGTTCTGGAGTGCATGTTTGCGGCGTGGGTGTGACTGGAAGCGGGCGTTATTTTGTTGGTGATTTTGTGGGGGCAGACGTGGTGATCAATGAGATCTCGGCCCAAGCACGTGCAGCCCTCTATCTGGACCCGGAAATAGATACGGTTATTGAGATCGGGGGCCAGGACTCCAAGTACATCAGGTGTCAACAGGGGCGCGTCGTCGATTTTGAGATGAATAAGGTTTGTGCGGCAGGGACCGGAGCCTTTCTTGAAGAGCAGGCCGCTCGTCTGAGGGTGCCCATCCGGGGGGCCTTCAGTGATCTTGCCTTTGCTTCGAGGACACCGGCCGATCTTGGCGCTCGCTGTACGGTATTCATGGAATCGGATCTCATCCATTACCAACAGGCGGGCTATAGCCTGAGCGACCTGACGGCAGGACTCTCCTATGCCATTGCCCACAACTATCTGGAGAAGGTGGTTGGCACCAAGAAGATTGGCAGGCGCATTGTATTCCAGGGGGGTGTGGCTGCCAACCAGAGTGTCACGGCTGCTTTTGAAAATATCCTGGGCAAGCCCTTGACTACCTCTGAGCATCACAATGTCACTGGCGCCCTGGGCGCGGCACTGGCGGCCAGGGGCCGTGCACCGGCCTCCACCCGTTTTGCGGGTTTTTGCTTGAAAGATCGGCCGTACGAGGTGAAGTCCTTTGAGTGCCAAAAATGTCCGAATCTTTGCCGGGTCCATCAAATCTATATTGAGGGCAGGCTTCGTTCCTATTATGGCAGCCTGTGCGGCCGGTATGAAAAAGTGTCTGATCGCGCTCTTTACAGTCACCTGCCTGATCTGTTCAGGGAACGCGATATTCGCCTCATGGAAGGCTTTGACGAGGAGACTGAAGCCGGGAAGGGGTCAGGTCCGGTCATTGGTATCCCCAGGACCTTGACGTTCTATGATTATTTTCCTTTCTGGCATGCCTTTTTCAGGACCCTGGGTCATCCCGTGGTTCTTTCAGACAGGACGAACAAGAGATTAGTTCAGGCAGGATTTTCCTATGTTCCATCGGAGACCTGCTATCCTGTGAAGACCGTTTATGGCCACATACATGATCTCATATCCAAAGGTGCGGAGAGAGTGTTGCTGGCGTGCGAAGTGGACCACGGGCAAACCAGTGACCAGGGGCTCCGGAGTTTCAATTGTCCGTATATCCAGTCCATACCGTATATGGTACGGGCGGCTATGAGTTCTAGCGTGAGACTACTTGCACCTGTTTTGCACCGGAATCATTCTAAACAAGAGACTAATCGCGCACTCACAGCCCTGGGCAGGTCCCTCGGGCACGGTTCAAAAAGGATTAAGGAGACCGCGGCCGCGGCCCATGAGGCCCAGCATCGCTTTGACCAGTGGCGTCGAATGCGCGGTAAGGAGATTCTTGCCTCCTTGGAGGCTGATGGGCAGGCCCTGGTCCTGCTGGGCAAGTGTCACAATATCTTTGACGAGGGCTTGAACCTGCATCTTGCCAGGAAGTTGAGGCGCACCGGGCATCTGACCATACCCTACGACATGCTTCCCCTTGATGACGTGGTACTCCCTGCCCACTATGACAATGTGGTCTGGAAGAATACCCGTGATCTTATGAAGGCCCTCGTACTGATGTGGAAGGATGAACGCCTCTTTCCGGTGCTCCTTACGAACTTTGGGTGCGGGCCGGATTCTTTTTTCATGAAATACATGGAAGTGGAGATTCCGGATAAGCCCCACCTGATCCTGGAAGTGGATGAGCACACAGGTGACGCAGGCATGGTCACACGCATTGAGGCATTTTTGGACACCCTGAGTGTACCACCCAGGCAGCCAAAGCCATCACCCCGCCCGCTCAATCTGGTGATCAAGGGAAAGCCAAGGCATCTGGACCCTTTGGACCCGAACCCGGCTTTGATGCGACGTCTGGAGGATCGGGTTATCTATTTTCCGTTCGTATCGCTTGCTTTTTCTGCTGTAGTCCATGCCGCCATGGAGGCCATCGGCCTTGAGGCCAGAGTACTCCCCAAGCCGGATGATGAGACCGAGTACCTTGGCCGGCAGGTCACCTCCGGCAGGGAGTGTCATCCTTTCATGGTCACCTGTGGGGAATTTGTCAAGATGACCCGCCAGCCGGGGTTTGATCCGGATCGTACTGCAGTATTGATGCAGAGCTACGATGGGGCCTGTAGATTTTCTCAATATTGTATAGGACATGCCGATCTTTTCAGGCGTATGGGGCTGTCTCAGATTCCGGTCATTGCCCCCCTTACCTCTACCCGTTTCGACGAGTTCTCAGGCCTCTTCGGCCTGCACTTCATACAGGCCCTGTGGCAAGGGTGGGTGGCCTCTGAAGTTTTGGAACGACTCCGGCTTCATGTTCGTCCGTACGAGAGAGATCCAGGAGAGACTGATCAAGTCTATGAAGCTGGTATCCGGGATATCGCCAGGGCCGTTGCACAGCCTGACGGGAGGCGATGGGGGCACAGCCCGGTGCTTGTTGCCCTGAAGCGGGCATTGAAGGTTTTGGAGGGTGTTCCTGTGGACCGATCTCAGGAGCGTCCCACCATAGGCATCGTGGGGGAATTCTACACGGTTTTAAACACCTGGGCCAATCAAGACCTTGTCCGTACCCTTGAAAGACTGGGGGCTGAGGTGAAGATCCACGGGCTTACAGTTGTGAATTGCTATTCGCTCTTTTCCGACCACTACTATGTGAGGAATCGCCTCAGAGAGAAAAAGCTGACTTCTGCCCTCTACTACCTGATGCGCAACCAGTGGGTAAAGTTCTGGACAAACCGCATGGAAGGGTGTTTGGGTCAGGAGCTTCGGCCCTTTGGCATCCTTGAGGTTCCCACAATACTTAAGGAGTGCGAATCCTTCATCTATTATGACATCGATCCTATCCTGGCAACCTTAACTACCCGGGTTCGCCGCTTTGCTGCCCAAGGTATATGCGGCATCTGCAACCTGTATGTACTCAACTGCATGCTCGGCAATATCACCGTCCCTATCTTCAAAAATGCCTTGAAAGCTTATAAGGGCCTTCCCATGCTAGCGGCTGTATATGACGGCCAGAAGCAGACCAACATGCTTACCCGGATCGAAGCCTTCATGCATCAGGCCAGGCTCTACCAGGAACGATCCAGGGAGACCCGGGGAAGTGCCTAAAATTGACGATTGACGATTGATGATTGATGATTGTATAGAACAAATGTAACTACTCAGGTTGTCAGGTTCACGGTTGGCTACTTTACGCTTTTCATATCAATTCACGTGCCGGTTGCCATGCCTCAATATCTTCAAACCGTTCAATCTTCATCGCTCTCTAACCTTGAACCGTGAACCTTGGAACTTTGAACCTGAGTAGTTACAAACAAATCGACAATCGACAATCTTCAATCGACAATTAACAATCTTCAATCATCAATATGAAATTGAGTCGAAAGGTCATTATTCCAAACGAACTCGGGCTGCA
>DAOVOU010000117.1 GCA_030629475.1 Desulfobacterales bacterium
CCTCCTACGCAAGACACTTCAGACCTCTTATCAATACTGGCTCAACCAGCAAGACCCGGCAACATGGGTCGATGAAGCCCTTGTTCACACAGAAGAACAGGCCAACGGGATGTGCAAAAACATCTCTCATAAGCAACTCCGTGCATTGATGGGGAGGCTGAGCCAGATCGATCAGAACGGTGATCTTGAGTTGGAATTGAGCCAGCTCCTTGAACTTCCCAACTTTGCCGATATCGTAAACGCCTACCGGCAATTGCCGGACAGCATCGAACACCGTGAAACCCATGCCCACGAGGGGTCAATCAAGAAGCTCCGGAGCCTCCTTAAGATCCTGGAGGCCAAGGGGCTTTCATCCATACATGAAGAAGCCCTGGGAACGGTGAATCTTTGCTTGAGTGCGATTATCCACGTGAAGGAGACAGAGGACATCGAATATCTCCTTGTCAAGACCTTTGAAGCCCTGGGCCAAAGCATCCAAAAATTCCCGGAGGCTGCCCTCCAGGCCCTGGAAAACATAGGCAGCGACATCTTCAAGGGTGATGATAGCGACCTGGTGGACCTTTTTATACAACATACGATTGATTTAGGGTTTCAGTGTCCGGAATTGAGGGGAACGACGAATGAGTGGAAGGTGAAGGTGAACCCGGCCCATGTGCCCAATATCAAGGTATGGCTCCATCTGATTGAGACACATCCAAAATGGAGCAAAAGGCTGATCTCTGCTCTCATTGTGAACCTGAAACTTGGCGGCCTGCATATTAAGGATACTGATCTTTTCCAAAAGGAGATCAGTCTCTTTCTAAAGAGTGAAATCGCCCCGGTTTACAACCAGGCAAAGCAGGTCGCCAAGCTCTTTCCTGTCTATTTCAATGAGATAAATGCAGAAGGTCGAATCAGAGACGTCTCAACCGAGATCGATGAGATTTTGAACCGCAAAGACGTCCTGATACACTTCTTCAGGAAGCAGTCCCATGTGGAAAGCAGTAACCTTTTGATAGATTTTGGCCTTGAAATCGTAAATTTTTGGCGCACCAGAGACAAAACGCCTCTCGCGCCTTACGTGGCTCCTGAGGTTTTCCACGCCATTCCGGAAAAAGGGCCTGAGGTGGATGGCGCCCACTCGGTCATCAAGGAGCTGTTCGAGAAATCCGGGATTGACGATCCTCGCGAACTCCTCAGCCTTGATATGGCCGTTATCGACAGCCATCTATCCCGGGTTTCTGATGAGCTAAAGGTAGACAGAGAACGAGTCCACCTGTTGATGGAGTTTTTGAAGCTCCTCGACCAGAAATACAACCTGAACCGTTTCAAATTGGACGAGATCATAAAGGAGGCCGCTATCAAGGGGTTACCCAGGACTGATCGCCTTGAAAAGGCCCTTCAAATGGAACATCAATCTGATCGCTTGCAAGGTATCCTCAACTATCTCAAGCGATTGAAGCAGATCATCCTATCGCCGAAAGAGTTTAGGATCTCTGAAGATATTTACCGCAAACGGCATATTGCTGCTGATATCCCTTCAATGTACGGAACCTATCATGAGCGAAAGTTTGATGCCCTGGGGCTGACCTTCCGCCTGGAAAACCTTGCCAATGTTCTGTTTGAGGAACTGATTGCATCTATCAATTTAGAATTCTTGACCCGAATGACCTTTTCCCGGATTGCCGATTGCATCCAGTTGCTTGTTCAGGCGATGGCCCTTGACGGGATCATCGTCAAACCCCTCAGGGATTATTCGAACCTCCTGACCCATGCCATCCGGGTCAGGCGCTTCTCTTCTACCCAATATTTGGATATTTTCCGTGGGCTTTCACAGGCCGAGCAGCAAATACTTAACACCCACTTCACCAGTATCCATAAGGAGAACCTGGAGCGGATCACCAGGCAACTGGGTCCTGACAAGCTTCTTCCTAAATATCACATAAAGGAAGGCGAGGCGGTTACTGAAGAAATCATAAACAAGGTTTCGGAAGCCTTTTTCCGTGATATTGTTGCAACCACTTTTGGCTTTCAGTATCTGGACAACTTTGTCAGCAAGACTATTTGCACCCTGTCGCGTCAATCCGAAGAACTCAGCCAGAAAGACGTAGATATTCTCCTTAGTTATGACCCGGGCAGCGTTGTGTGCAGCATTCACAACCCCGTGAATTCTATCAAGGATCCCATCTACCTGGGGGGGAAAGGTTACAACCTTGCGAGGCTGGCGGGTTTCAAGATGCCGATTCCGGAAGGATTTGTTGTTACAACAGAGGTCTTCAGGTGCTTTGGGATGCTTAGTACCTTCGGACAGGCCAGGGAGGATTTGAGGGGAAAGATTCTGTTTCAAGTCAATCAGTTAGAAAAACAGACCAACAGACGGCTTGGAGATCCTGAAAATCCTCTGCTCTTGTCGGTTCGCAGCGGGGCCGCGATTTCTTTACCCGGGATGATGGATACGTTCCTTAATGTAGGGATAAATAAGACTATTGTGAGGGGGCTTATTCATAGAACGGGCAATCCCTGGTTTGCCTGGGATAATTATCGGCGTTTTCTCCAGTCCTGGGGCATGTCTTACAACATGGAACGAGACCTGTTCGATGCCATCATAAACGAATACAAGGCCAGATATGGCGTGGAGCGGAAAAGGGATTTTACGGCGCAGCAGATGCGAGAAGTGGCTCTGGCCTATCGAGAGGCCGTGTCTGACGTGGGTGTGGCTCCTATTGATGATCCATATGAGCAACTGTTTCAGGCGATCTGGCAGGTATTTCATTCCTGGAATTCGGATAAGGCCAGGACCTACCGGGATATCATGGGGGTTTCCGATGATTGGGGTACCGCGGTGATTGTGCAGAACATGGTATACGGTAATTTGCATGATCGGGCCGGTTCGGGTGTCGTGTTTACCCATGATCCAAAGGAGTCTCTGGACAAGGTCATGTTGTGGGGCGATTACACGACTCGTAACCAGGGCGAAGACGTGGTATCCGGCCTGGTTAAGACCTGGTCCGTTTCAGGGAAACAGAAAATGGCGGAGGCCCGGGACCAGGATCATGCCTTAGAGGAGGCATTCCCCGAAGTCTTCCGGTCTTTGCGGGATATGGCCAGGGGTCTTGTCTATGAGGAGGGGTGGGGCGCACAAGAAATCGAGTTCACGTTTGAAGGCCCGACAGCAGACAAGCTCTACTTATTGCAATCCCGTGATATGGTTGTCCACAAGACAAAGCAATACCCTCCCTTCGTGCCCACCCCTGGACTCAAAAAGGCTCTCCTGGCAAAGGGGATTGGGGTGAGCGGGGGCGCCCTTTTTGGGAGGATTGTCTTTTCACTGGACGACGTTAACCGATTTCGGAAACAGGAGCCAGGTACGGCGCTCATTCTGATTCGCTCTGATACCGTGCCAGACGACATACGTGAGATATCGGCAGCAGACGGGCTTTTGACAGGCAGGGGTGGAGCCACATCACACGCGTCCATTGTGGCCCATCAGTTGGAAAAGACGGGTGTGGTTGGGTGTTCCGATCTGGTGGTTTATGAAAAAGAGGGCCGGGTTCTCCTCAAGGGAAAGACCTTACGGTGTGGGGACTTCCTGAGTATTGATGGCCAGAAGGGTTTTGTTTATGAGGGTAGGCATGAGATCCAATCATCAATCATCAATCAGTTAGGAGAGAGGAAAGATCATGAAAGGTGGAAAGCTTGGGATCAACGGTTTGGGGCGCATCGGTAAACTATCTATCTGGCAGCACGTGGGGCGGAAAAGCTTCTCCGAGATCGTGGTCAATATCGGCCGTCCGGTGGGCACAAGTCTTGATGACGTGGCCAGGTTTATTGAAAAGGATTCCACGTACGGAACCGTGCATAATTATCTGTACGGATACAAGGCAGGGCGCTTGATTGAGAATATGGACGAAAAGTCTGGCTTCATGGTCATCAATGGAGTCCCGGTTACGATCTTGCGTGAGGTGCGCAACCCCAGGGACATCCCGTGGAAGTCATACGGGGTGGATGTGGTGGTGGAATCGACAGGTCAGTTTACGGACCCCACACAATCTGCCGATGCACCGGGCGGGGCAATTCGCGGCCATCTAACTGCCGGGGCACGGAAGGTGGTCGTGTCAGCACCGTTCAAGATCAAGGATAAGAGCGCTTCAATGCCCAAAGATGCAGTCATGACTGTCATGGGCATCAATGACAGTGACTATGACCCGGCCACGCACCACATTATATCCAACGCCTCTTGTACCACCAACTGTTTGGCCTATATGATCAAACCCCTCCTGGATTATTTTGGCCTGGACAGGATTCTGACGGCCTCTATGGCCACGGTGCATGCAGTCACGGGTTCCCAGCTCGTGCTGGATCGGCCGCCCAAGGCAGGGGCTACTGATTTGCGTCTGAACCGGAGCGTCTTTAATAATATCATATTAACAACCACAGGGGCGGCTAAGGCGTTGTCGCTGGTCATACCTGAGATGCAGAAAATCGGGTTTATTGCTGAATCGGTGAGGATTCCCGTGTCTACAGGTTCGCTTATCATCCTGGTTATCGATATTCAGGACCCTCCTGACCAGGACCGCACCGATCGCGAGTTGATCAATCAGATCTATAGAGATGCTGCCGAAAGAGGCAAAAAGGGATATCTTCAGTATTCAGATGAACAAAACGTATCTGCGGACATGATCGGCCATCCCCTGGCTGCGACTGTTATCGAAGGAATGGAGACCCACACCCGAACAGCGACCCTGTCATTTGATCTTAAATGCCTCAAGGGTTATTCTGAGGAGGTGGGGTCCTGTCTGGGTGGGAGTGTGATTGACATTCCCTTGACAAAGGTGGTGGTATACGGGTGGTATGATAATGAGATGGGTGGCTATGTCCACATGCTTACGGACCGGACCGTGAGCATAGCTTCCACGTTGGAATAGTGTTTGTTGTGTTTGTTGTGTTTGTTGTGTTTATTGTGTTTGTTGGGGTTCAACATTCACCCTGTGGAAAACCAGGGCCTGTCTTGATCTAGTGAACCGTGAATCGGATAACGAATAACGGATAACGAGCAGGGAGGTTGTCATGGCTGGAAGGAAGGCACGGATCATTGCGGTGGTGAACGAAAAAGGCGGCGTGGGCAAAACCGTAACCGTAATCAATCTGGGAGCAGGGCTTTCCCTTAACGGAAAAGAAGTCTTGATTGTTGATATGGACCCCCAGTTCAATGCTACCAAGGGAGTTGGTGTGAGCCCGGGCGAGGATAGCCCTTCGGTCTATGATGTTATCAAGCTACCTGAGTCTGTACCTGCCCGGTCTGCTATATTGAAAACGGCCTGGGAACACCTTGATCTTCTTCCGTCCCATGTGGATCTTTCCGGTATTGAAGTGGAACTGGCGGACGAGCCGGGTCGGGAAAATCGACTCAAAGAGGCCTTGGCTCCGGTATTGGATCTCTATGATTTTATTCTTGTGGACACACCACCAAGCCTTTCGATTCTGACTGTCAATGTTCTTGCCCTTGCCTCGGAGATCCTTGTTCCATGTCAAACTCAGCCGTATTCTTACGGTGCGTTGGATGAGCTCCTTGAGACCGTTTCGACCATAAAGGAAGAGATCAATCCGGACATAAGGATTATGGGTGTATTGGCTACGTTTTTTGACCAGCGGACAAGGGTTTCGAACAATGTTCTCGAGAGTCTCAGGGCTGACGAGCGCTTCCAGGACAAGCTGTTCGACACGGTTATTCGGGTAAACACCACCATCGCCGAAAGCGCTTATTACAGTAAACCAGTAGTCTTTTTCAGACGGTCCAGCACAGGAGCTGCCGATTACCTGGCCTTGACAGAGGAGATCTTGACTTAGTACCGGGGAGTAGAAATCCCTTTACAAAAACAGTGGAATTTTGTATAAAACGCGCACTTTCTGACACACAGTGGGACGATAAGGAGCAAGCTTATGGCGGGGCGAAAAAGTCTGCTGAGATCAACTCACAAGAAGCCTGCAAAATCCAGGGCCGTTGATGGAGAAGAGGAATCCAAGAAGAAAAAGGCGATCCTGGATGCGGTGGCAGGCTCTTCGGCTTCGATTAAGGCCACACTGCAAGAGTTTGGACTTACCCAATCAACCTATTATAGGTGGTTAAAACAGTATAAAGCCGAGGGGTTGGATGGATTAGAGACGGGGAACCCGGTTTCTGATGAGCTATGGCAGCGATTTACCGATCTTGAAAAGAGAGAAGGACGATCATTAGATGAAAGGAAATTGTCCACAGAGGAGACTCAGACCATGAAAGACGAACAGGACAAGGAAGAGATCAGAAAACCGATAGATAAAAAACCATCGAAAGAACCGGGAAAAGCGGCTGCCCCGGAAACTGAGGGCCCGCCTCCGGCGGCTCAACCTCAACCCAAGAGGTGGCAGGAACTACAGGAGCCTATGGACAGTACCTTGAAGTACGCGATCTGTGGGATCGGTGCTCTGGCATTTGTAACCGCCATCCTTTTGTTGGCGAGTTGGTACAATTCGAACAAGTTCTATTTCAAGCAGGATGACCGAAAGGTTGAGCTCTGGCAGGGGAGGTTCGCCCCCAAGGGTGAGCGCCTAGTAGATAGCTTCCCGGATCCCAGGATTCTTGAAGCCATACCAGAGCAGAAAGCTTACACCAAGAAGCAGGCATTTGGCATCGTTTCTGATCATCTTGTCAAGCGGGCAGATGAGGTCTTGAACAAAGGGGAAGCGCGTGATCTGAGAAGAGCAGAATCGTATTTGACCAGTGCTTCCAATTACGTCCTGTCTGTGCCCGAGCGAGAAGCCGTAAGGATCCGCTTAAACAGCATCGAATTTGTCGTTTTGATGGGCAAGACAAATC
>DAOVOU010000144.1 GCA_030629475.1 Desulfobacterales bacterium
AGAAACCTTGATTCGGCGATTTTCGGACCTGGTGTACCGATCTGTTCAGTACACCTTGATAGCCAAGCACGTGTCTTTCAACAGACAGGATCTTGAGGATCTGCACAATACGGTGTTCCTGCGACTCTTTGAACAGGGATGCAAAAGGCTCAGGCAATATAAAGGAAAAAATGGATGCAGCCTTGCCTCGTGGATTAGGATGATCGCAGTGCGAACCGTGCTCGATCATCTCAGGAAAAAGGGCGTTGATGCCATGGCGTGGCAGAAAAAGCGTGTACCCCTTGAAGAATTGCCTGAGTTAAAGGCTGATGAGATCGAATTCGGAGCTAATATGGAAAAACCGGAACAGGAGCGTCTACTTCAAGATGGAATGCAAAGACTGCCCCCACGAGATCGGTTATTCATGAAGCTTCATTACAGTCAAGAACTCTCTGTGGCAGAAGTTGCTGAAGCCATGCAGGTTTCGGTCGGCACTGCCTACACACTCAAACATCGAGCCATTCAGAGACTAAAATCGCATGTGGCGTCGGCTACAAATTATGGCCATAATTCGTAGGTCGCTGTAAGATACCAGAGATTTTGACGTCTATATAAACAGAAAGAGGAGAACACCGGTGCCAGAATCGTTCGATCAATGTTTTTGAATGGAGTCTACGATGAAAATGCCATGTCCTGATGAAGAAAGGCTTTTGGACTACCTTGAGGGCCGTCTATCTGAGGAAGACAGGTCTCAGATCGAGGAACACCTATCGAACTGTGACACATGTTTGGAAGGGCTTGTGGTTACAAATGGCCTGGTGCGAGGGAGGGTTTCGTGGGAGTTGGATCCGGTACCAACCAGGGTCACTGATGGTGCTGTGCACTTGGTAACAAGCCAGCGCGCCCTGTCACACGGTTCCTGGATGGAAAAATTGGGGCAATCTGTTAAAGATTTAGGTTCGAGGATGTCTGATTTTTTACGGCTAAAACCATGGGGAAGATGGCAGCTTGCGCCGATCCGCGGTTCCAAGACAGTCGCATCCGAAGATCTTGTTTGTCTTAGAGTTCCCTTTAAAGAGATTGAGACCCAGATTGAAATTGAAAAAACAGGAACTGGCAAGGCCCACATACGTGTCAAATTGTCGGAAGCTAACAAACACAGAAAAGCAGTAAGGATAACCCTGAAAAAGGGTGAAAGGGAAATTGCCTCATATCTCTTAGATGGCACCTATGTGCTGTTTGAAGACATCCCTTTTGGCCATTACAGCATCTCTTTGGCGGAGAATGGCATGAGCCTCGGGACATACCTTTTTGAAATCAAGGAAACCCGTCATGGTAGAAGGTAAGAAGACAAAAAAGAGAGGACCCACACCGAGTAATCTTGAAGAAATCTTTCGAGAACGGGAGCGTCTCGATCAGATGCTTCAGCAAGAATTTAGAAAGGAAGTGACCATCCTTTTTACTGATATATGTGGCTATACCGAGTACATAGATAGGAGGGGAGATATCAGCGGAAGGGCCTTGCTCCTGAAGCACAATCGTATTGTATTGCCCTTGATAGAAGAACACGAGGGTAACGTCGTTGAGATAATCGGAGATGCGGTCATGGCTTCTTTTTCATCCCCTTCGGCCGCGGTCAAGGCCTCCATAGCCATCCAGAAGTCCCTATATGAACATAACCTCAAGACAGAGGCCGCAGACAGGATTCATGTCAAGATGGGGATGAACATTGGAGAGGCACTGGTGGACGAGGCTGCTGCCTATCAAGGTTTTACTGGTGATGTGGCCAATGTGGCGGCACGGATCCAATGTGAGGCCGGCCCGGATCAAATACTGATATCCAAGGCAGTATACGAGCAAGTCTGCGGAAGCGAGGACTTTCTTTGCCGATTCAACGGAACAATTCGAGTCAAGGGAAAGGCTGAACCGCTGGAAGTCTACCGGGTAGTCTGGCAAGAGGAAGATATTGTCCCGGACAGCGAACCAATGTTACGGGCCCATGAGGTCGCAGCCGAAAAGATAGGCAAGCAACCCTTAAGGCTGCTCGAGCTTGAAATCGCCCGAGAGGGAGATCGCCTGAAACTCAGTGCTCACGAGCAGATCCCAGGTCAGGAGAGTACGATACGGCACTACGAGGAGATCCCGGTCTCCATGGATATGATTCAAACAAAGTGCCGCGAGATGGTAGAGACTTTGAATAAAGCCAATCGCCAAGGCCGTGTAAGCCGTGAGGCCCTCGTAAGGCTCAGAGAAATCGGACAGGTGCTTCACGACGAGTTATTCTCGCTGAGTGTCAAGGAGAAGCTAAGAAAGACCAAGGCTGAATACCTGAGTTTAAAGATTGATGATCAACTGGTTCACGTTCCATGGGAATTGCTCAATGATGGCCGACAATTTCTCTGCCAGCGTTTCAACATGGGCCGACTGGTCAAGACCCGGCAAGCCATCCTTGGTGTGAGGCGTCGTGTGTTGGGTCGACCCTTGAGGATGTTAATATTGGCCGACCCCGAGGGTGATTTAAAGGGGGCCTATGCCGAGGGGATTCAAATACGTGATTACACGGACCTTAATAAGGATTTGATCAATGCATTCCTGCGTTCTGGCAACATAACGCCTGATTCTATCAAGGAGAAGATAAGAAATTTTGATATCGTCCACTTTGCCGGTCATGCTGACTACAATCCACGAAACGCGGCAGACAGCGGGTGGCGATTGACTGGTGGGAACCTAAAGGCCCAGGACATTACAAAAATGGCCGGTACCGCCACCATGCCAGCGCTTATCTTTTCAAATGCGTGCCAGTCAGCCCGCACCGAGGAGTGGGAACTAAAAGCGTACTTTGAAGATGGGATTTTCGGGTTGGGCAACGCCTTTCTTCTGGCGGGTGTGAAACACTATTTGGGGACCTTCTGGGAGATATCAGATGAATCCAGCAGCCGGTTTGCCTTAGAGTTCTACAAGTACTTGCTTTCCGGTGCGACGATTGGTGAAGCCATACGACGGTCCCGACTGGTTCTGATCAAAGAATACGGCGAGGAGACTATTGTGTGGGCAAGCTATGTCCTGTACGGAGATCCCACTTCCAATTACAGGGACGAGATTGAAGCAACCGAGGTGCGGGAAGAGCCCGAGCCCGCTCGCGTTTCGATCCCAGACAGAGAGGTCAGGGCGCGAGAAGAGGTGATCGATTTTGCTGAGAAGGAGGTTGCAAAAAAGAACCGGGTCTGGTGGTCTGTGGCCGCCGGCATAGTTCTTCTGGTAGCTGTGATGCTTTGGGGATATCCAGGTTTTTTGAGGGAAGGGACTATAAAGTACGAAAGGGCCGCCCTGGCCTATTATCACGAGGGCAATTTCGAGGAAGCATTAGATGTCTGCAGGGCCCTTGAGAATAAGAATCCCAAGGTTTCTTTGACCTATCTGATTCGGGGAAATATTTATTTGGCAAACGGCAAACTGGATGCAGCCGAACAAGCCTATCAAAAGTCGCTTCAGGGTAGAAAGGGGACAGATGTACAGAAGGCTCGTGCCCTTATTGGTTTGGGCCGCATCGCCTCGCTTCGCAAACAAGCGGATGTGGCTCTAAAGTACTACGAGCAAGCCACCGAGGCCGCTCCCGGGAGCAGGCTGGGTTATGTATCTCAAGCTCTTTTGCTTGAGGGCAGAGGGGATTATGATGAGGCCCTGGACCTCTTTGGGAAGGCTCGAGCACTGGCGCCAGAAGATCAGGTTCTCACCGCCATTACCAATGAGACTCGCAAAAAAGCAACACTCGCCAGGGATCAGGAAAAGCAGGAGCGGATTGACCGCATGGTCAAGGAATTGCTTGAAAGCATGAAGTCACCTTCCAGGGCACTGCCCTCTGACGGTTGGACGTCTCGACCTTTGACCATGTGGGTGATGGATTTCAAGGTGCAAGGATACCCTCTTCAGGAAGGTCAAGAACGCCTCCTTGTCTCCGGCATTACGGATCAAATGCTTCGGCACAGCCGCGCTCGGTTGGTGGAGCGGGCCCTTTTGGACAAATTGGTCGAGGAGTTGAAGTTAGGAACCTCTAAGTTGATTGATCGAAGGAGCGCATTGTCCCTGGGTAAGGTCCTGGCTGCAAGGCTTATTCTGTCAGGCCAAATGGTCTATTCCGGGCCACAAGTACAGGTCTCTATGCGCTTGATCGAAACCGAAACCGGGCAGATTGCCGCAGCCGTAAATGAATCATTTGGAAGTGCAGTGCCAGCCTCCGTCCTGGCGGAGCGGTTATCCAAGAATCTCCTGGAAAAACTGGAACAACTTTATCCCTTGCGGGCCAAGGTGTCGGAAGCAAAAGATGAAGAGATCAGGCTCAATATAGGACAAATGGTGGGGCTCAGAATAGGACAACAGTTTAGAGTGATAGATAAAGATGTGACTTTGGAGATTACTTCTATTAAGGAAGACACAAGCCTTGCAAAGGTCGCAAAAGGGAAAGGGCCTGTGCAGAAGAACCTGCGCGTTGAGGCGATTTAATGTCCACCCAGCCTGCTGAACCTGAAGCATTCGATTGTCTACCCGCAACGCCCACTCCCTCCTGCTCTCTGGCGCCGATTTCTGGATAAGACGACCACAACTTTTGGAGGTCATTATGAAGGCAGAAAAAGAGCGCAGAAAGTGGCCTAGAGAGGCCTTGCCGACATCAGAGGTCGGAATCGTTTATCCCCAATATGATGACGAGGGCAAAGACATGGCACCTGCAGACAGGCCTGACACTTTGGTGGTTCCTGTGCCCAATAGAAGTGAGGGCGGTCTTCTTTTGGAATCACCTCTGAGGTTCAACGCCGGTTCTTTCCTTGATGTACGGATACGGCTGCCCCACGAAAAGGCATGGATGGCCCTTAAAGGAAAAGTGGTACGAGCGGATGAGATCTCGGATAAACAGAATCATTATCTGTTGGGCGTCGAATTTCAACCTGATACACTACGCAAAGAACTGCCGACGCATGGTGTGAAGGCAGGAAAGAAAAGGATGTATCCGTCCGATGTGGAATTCTTTATGGACACCCAACTCTTTAGTGCCATCTCTGATGAGGCCAAATGCCCCTTATTGAATTGTATGACCCCGATCCGTTTCCGGAAAGGACAAAGAGTGATTAGGCAGGGTGATGAGGGGGATACTTTTTATATTGTTCAGGAAGGTTCATGTGTGGCCCATGTGGAAAAAGACGGCAGAGAACATCCTATTGCCCGTCTCCGGGCTGGTGATATCATCGGGGAGATAGCGCTCTTAACAGGTGAGCCACGAACTGCTCATGTTGATGCCGAAACCAATGTGAAGTTATGGAGTATGAGCCGGGCACAATTTGACGCGCTATGTAAGGAACGTCCAGATCTAAGGAGTTTTTTGGGCGAGTTGGTGAGCGATCGATTGTCCTCTGAAAGACTCACGGCAGAAAAAACTGTTGGAAAATATGTTGTGAACGAAATCATCGGCCGGGGTGGTTGGAGCATTGTCTACAGGGGCACTCATTCAAGCCTGAACATGCCGGTGGCCATTAAGATGCTGAAGCACGACATGGCAATGGATTCTGAATTCTCCGAAAAATTTCGATATGAAGCGAAGACCATTGCCCACCTCAACCATGAAAATATTGTCAAGGTATATGACATTGAAGAACTTTACAGGACTATCTTTATCATCATGGAATATCTCGAAGGGGTGCCACTCGATTCTATCCTGGAAAAAATGCCAAGACTGCCCCTGTCCAAGGTATTAGATATTGTCTTACAGGTATGTGCTGGGCTGGAGTATGCTCATGGGCAGGGTATTGTCCATCAGGACATCAAGCCCGGAAATATTTTCATCCAGTCGAATAACCGGGCAAAAATCGTTGACTTCGGACTGGCTTGCCCGCCAGGAACTATCGACTGCGAGTTGCCAGGAACCGTATTCTATATGTCGCCAGAGCAGATCGAGGGTCTGCCCATGGATGAGCGTACAGACATCTATTCCCTTGGAATCACAGCTTTTGAGATGATTACCGGCCAAAGGCCATTTCCTGAAGATGATATCATGAGACTAATGGACTCCGATGCTCGCAAGGACGTGCCAGATCCACGCACGTTGGTTCCCGATTTGCCGGATGAGCTATACGATTTCATTGTGTGTGCCACCCAGCCGGACCCGGCTGGAAGATACAAGAACATCTCACA
>DAOVOU010000316.1 GCA_030629475.1 Desulfobacterales bacterium
AACCCCGTCTCCTTGATGACGGGGTTTCTTGATTTGGGCGTTTGGCGACGTAACATCGGCCAAAGATTGTTGATGTGACATGAGTTTTTGTGCTTATTCCAGTAAAACTCGAATATCGAATATCGAAATCCCTGGCCCAGACCTGGACTACATGGGCACCAAAGTCATCTGGGCATGTCGCGCCAGGGCAGGCCGAAACAAACCCGAAATTCGAATATCAAATGTTCAAAACCGTATTCACGCCTATACAACGCATTGAACATCAAAATCTGAATATCGAACTTCAGCATCAAAAGTTCTAACTGTTTTGTAAATAAAGGCGAACGATTTTTAAAATCCTGGATTTAGTGTTTTGGCCATTCGAATTTGGTCATTTGAAATTGTTTCGGATTTCGATATTCGTATTTCGTATTTCCCGGCTTGTCCGGGTCAGGATTAGCATGGTCCAGGCCAATCATATCATACCTGAGAGGGAAGAGGCCCCTCGCACCCACTGTATTCGCTGTGGGACCTGTTGTATGAAAGGGGGGCCCACCTTACATGAGGAGGACGCTATCCTGTTTACGAAGGGAATTCTGAAAAGGTCCGATGTTTATACCTTGAGAAAGGGTGAAGTCGTCCGCAATATTGATGACACTCTGTTGGTGCTGGAACAGGAAGTTATCAAGATTAAAGGGCAGGGTGAAGCCTGGTCATGCATGTTCTACGATGATGATCAGGGCGCGTGCAGGATTTATGACCACAGACCACTTGAGTGCCGGGCATTGAAATGCTGGGACCTGCGAGGATTTAAGGAAGTCATGGAAAGACCGTGTCTTCAACGAAGGGATCTTATCAAGCGAGATGATGGCATTCTTGAGATCATAAGCGCCCATGAACAAAGGTGCGCTTATGAGACCTTAGAGTCAGCCGTAAGTGGGCTGCGGGGACCGGATTCCGACAAGGCAGTGGAAAATATTCTTGCCCTTTTACAGTACGACCACTACATGAGGCCCCTTTTAACAGAAAAGCTCAAGGTGGACCCGAATGCGATGGATTTCTTCTTCGGCAGACCTCTTACCACCACGATTCGCATGTTTGGGCTTTGCGTCAAGCAAGAAGGCGATACCTTCCTTCTGGTGCCGGTGGAATCTCATACATCTTGAGCGGAACAAACCGGAATTGAACAGGAAGAGAATTGATCACGAATCGTGTTTTCGTGATAGCCCTTACAGTCTCTGTGACGAGGAGTCCCTCTCCTTTAACAACTTTTTTTTCAACCTTCTTTTGTAAAGTTCTCGCCTGAGCTTGCTAATATGGTCAATAAATAGAGTGCCGTTCAGGTGATCAATCTCGTGCTGTAGTACGATGGCAGCAAGCCCTTCCTTTTGGAGAGTGATCGGATTCCCCTCTCTATCTATACCCTTGACGGTAACACGTTCAGAGCGTTTAACGTCGGCCCTATAATCAATAATGCTCAGACACCCTTCTTCGTTGACAATTAGACCATCGGCCTCAATAATTTCCGGGTTGAGGAGCACAATGAGATCATTCGGGGCGTCCTTGGCTGAGATGTCGAACATGATGATGCGACACGGTTCTCCCACCTGGTTGCTTGCCAGCCCAATGGCGTTTTGTGCGTGGTACATGGTGTCGGCCATATCATCGATGAGCTGCTGGATCTTTCCGTCGATATCGGTGACGGGCTCAGCCCGCTCACGGAGAACCGTATCAGGGTACGTGACTATCCATCTTACACCCATTCCTGTCCTTTAGTGGTCACACACGTTTTCTCCCGCGACCAGGGTGTTGCTGAGGTATTGCTGGACCAGTTCCTCAGGCGTAAAGCCGGGGGCCCCAGTGACGACTCTGATGCTGTTTTCTCCAAAAAGGCTCAGGGCCCGCTGGCCCATGCCCCCCGCAAGGATCACCTCAACTCCGAGTTCATGGAGCCATCGCGGGAGCACTCCCGGCTCGTGGGTGGGTGGGGTCAATAGTTCCTTCCTTCTTATTTCCTGGTTTTCCACGTGGACAATGGCAAATTCCGCAGCATGGCCGAAATGGGCTGTCAGCCGTCCTTCGGCCACAGGGATCGCAATTTTCATAACCGTTTTCTCCTTTTCATCTTTTTCTTCCCTATGGATCGATTCAGTTCCAGGTGTTTTTGTCTGGTCCGCTTCCATGATTGTTGCGACAATTTGGTTGTAGGCTTGCGTGACCTCTGTGTCCGGATATTTCTCCAGGTAGGATTCCCCCGCGTCAGCGCACTCCACCATCTTGGGATCAAAGGGGATTCGACCCAGGAAGGGGACATTCATTGCCAGGGCTGTCTTAAACCCGCCTCCGGTGCCAAACAGGTCCATAGGCTTGCCGCAGTGGGGACATACAAAGCCGCTCATGTTTTCTATCAATCCGAAGAGTTCCATTTTAACGGTTCTGCAGAAATTGATTGATTTCCTGATGTCGGCCAAAGAGATCTCCTGAGGCGTGGTCACGATAATCGCCTTGGCACCAGGGATCGTTTGCGCCACAGAAAGCGGTTCATCTCCCGTTCCGGGGGGTGAATCGAGAATCAGGTAATCAAGTCGTCCCCAGTGCACATCCGAGATGAACTGGCGGATGACATGCATCTTTAAGGGTCCCCGCCAGATGACGGCGTCGTCCGTATCCTGAGTCAAGGATTCGATGGAGACTACTTTCAGGTTTTCTGAATAAGGTTTGGGTATCATTCGACTATCTGCGCTGATATCAAGAAGTCCCTTCAGTCCTAGCATTCTCGGAATGTCAGGGCCGTGAAGATCGACATCCATTAGACCGACTTTGGCCCCCTTTTCTGAAAGGGCCACCGCCAGGTTGACAGCAGCGCTTGTTTTACCCACCCCCCCTTTGCCGCTCATGACAAGGAACTTGTGCTTGATTAGAGATAGGGATTCCTGGATTGCCTGGTCTTGTGCAGCCGTACCCGGGTCCTGTTGGGAACCACAGTCTTGTTTAGAACCACAATTACACTCGTCGGAATGACTCATAAGAAAACCTCCTCTATTATTATGATTTAGGAATTTAGGAATTCCTGAATTATCCGTTGATTAATTCTTAGGTTTCTTTCATAGCAGAATGATCGCGAACCCCAAAGAGATTATCGTAATAGTTCAAACCCAATGCCCCTCCACATTGGGCCCCTCTACTGCCTGCAACTGCCCGCTCTTATACTGAGTAACGGCGTCTATAACACGCCCTTTGGCGCCTGTCACGACCTTGATACCTGCAGCATTCAAAACCTGAAAGGCCTTCGGGCCACAGTTGCCAGAGATCAATACATCAGCCTTTTGATCCACGATGGTCTTTGCCGCCTGGATACCCGCCCCTTGTGGCAAATTGAGATTCTGCTTGTTTTCTGCAACCTCGTACTCCAGTGTTGCCGGGTCTACGATAATGAAGTATTTGGCCCTTCCAAAGCGGGGGTCCATGTCTGAAATCAATTCATCTCCGGTAGACGTAACAGCTATCTTCATTGT
>DAOVOU010000104.1 GCA_030629475.1 Desulfobacterales bacterium
GGGAGTATACCCTTGATCATCCTGGTCCTCTTATGGTCCCTGCCTGTGTGGGGGGCAGGGCCATATAAGATTTATACGATAAAAAGGTGCGGCAACACAGATATTGTGTGCGACTCATACACCGTTCAAAAAGGTGACCACATCTGGGAGTTACTCCGTCGGAAGGGATGCATTGCAGAAGATGACTTTCCCCGATTTGTTTCCATCCTGAAACGCTTCAACCCCCACATAAGGAATGTTGACAAGATCTATCCTCGCCAGATAATTGTGATTCCCTTGAAAGAGACGAAGGCCAGAGAACGCTCGCCTGATGAAGGCCCGCGCTACTTAACCATTCCGATTATACCGGATGTACTTTATATTACCTGTAAAGTCCGTCCTGGCGAGTGCCTGTCGAAAATCGTCATCGCCCGTGTTGGGCTCCAATGGAATCAACTTCCCGAAGACTATGTTCAAACTTTGAAGCGACTCAACCCTGCTATCAAGAATATGGACCTGGTTTATCCCGGCCAGGCCATACGCATCCCTGAGATGCCTGCCAAAGCGCCCACTCGCACGGCGGCCACACCCGGAACCGTGCCGGGGGATCTTGTTAGGGAGCGTACAGTTTCATCGGCAACAGAGGACTTACCACCTGCTAACGGGGGCATTCCGTGGTGGCAGCAAGTGGTCTCAAAAACCATAGCCGGATTAGGCGGCAAGTTGTTGGCTTCGGGTCAATGTTACTTTCCGGCAAAGGACCAGGAGGACCTTGCTCTGGATCTTACGGCCTTTCCGGTCATAGAGATGGAAGACGGACGACATCTGATTCTGAAGTGGCGGAAGGGTTTTCCTGAGAACCTGGAAGAGTCGATACGTTCCTTCTGGGATCCCCTTATCATTATGGGGATAGATCCGGGGGAGCCGGGAGCAACCGCACTGGACAAGGTCTTTCGTGCCATATCAGGCGGAAAAGTTCAAAAGATCCTTGATCTTCCTGAGCTGGAGGATGGAATTCGGGTCAGCCTCCGTGGCGACTGGATTCTCTCGCAAGACGATAATGAGGAGGAGCAACCAGTATATTACTGTGTAACATTGATAGAAAATCCCCAGGAGCGTACGTCAGCTCCGGTCGTAGAATATCTGGCCAGGGAGAATATCCGGATCCTCGACATACTGGCCGAGAGTGGGATGGAAAGCAAGGGGGGGTCGGGGGGGGTTTTAAGGGAAGATTCGACGAAAAAGTACCCGATGTTGACCATAGACGTATCAGATCAGGAGGCCTTTGTGTCCGGACTTGTCACAGCAATGGGGTATTCGTATGAGCTTGGCGTTCCCTTTTCCTTTGATTACGCCGGGATTCAGGTTGAAACAACCGCCAATATCATCCACGGCGAAAACGCTTTGGATGTGGTCGTCGATTTTGGCACCTTCTACGGTGATGCAAAATTGGCCATTGAGGCAGGAGGGCTGAGAGTAGTGTCAATCAGCCCTGAGGATGAAGCCCTGACCGTTGTCAGGAATATCTTGAGGGCAATAGGAATTCCATTTACTGAGGACCCGGTCTTTTTCGGCGCAAACCGAAATGTGTTTAAGACCACTTCTCTCACCATTCCAGGACTCATGACTTTGAGGCCCAGGGAGAAGATGGCCATATTGATGCGGACGTCCCTTGACCCGAAATTAGTTGATTTCTTGAGGGAACAACAGATCAGGGTCTTGGAGATCAAATCTCATTGAGACAGCGTGGTTGAAGTTTCGTTTGTCGAGTTTATTGCGTTTATTGGGTTTGTTGAGTTTTGGATTTTGGACTTTGGCTTAACACAACAAACACAACAGACCGTGTAAACCCAACAAACACAAAGAGGAGTCTGTTATGCTGAAGCGATCGTCCTGGTTATTGCTCTTCTTGTGCCTTTCTTTATGCCTGGTCTCCTGCGCAGCAGATCTGGCTATGCGCAAGAGGCAGGCAAAGGCATCCAGGCATCTTGGTGAAGCGTACCTGGCCGAGAGGAATTTCACGGGCGCACTCAAGGAATTTCTGACAGCAGAAAAGCTCTACGAGAAGGACGCCTTTCTCCAGAATGATCTGGGATTGGCCTATTTTGCAAAAGAGGAATTTGATCTTGCGATTGCACATTTCAAGAAGGCACTCAAGCTTAAACCCGATTATTCAGAGGCCCGGAACAACCTGGGAACGCTCTATTTGAGATTAGAGCAGTGGGATAACGCAATAGAGGCTTTCAACCGTGCATGTGCCAATCTGGTGTATGCCACTCCTCATTTTGCCCTGAGCAATCTTGGTGAGGCGTACCGCGGAAAAAAGGATTATGACCTCTCGATTGGTTTTTTCAAGAAGGCCATCAAGGCAGATCCCCGCTTTCCTACAGCACATCGAGGATTGGGCCTTACCTATATAGCCATGGACGACTACGAGGCGGCGATCTCTTCCCTGGAAAAGGCGGTTCAGTATGCACCACGGTTTGCCGCCGCCTATTTTGATCTGGGACGCGCCTACACCGGGCAATCCGCAACGGAAAAGGGGATTTCTGCCTTCAAAAAGGTCATAGAGCTGGCACCCGATACCCCTCTGGCTGATAAGGCTTTGGGAGAAATGAGGAAGTTGCGGGAATAGAGTTGCGAGTTGCGGGACCGAGGACTCACTTTAGTCCGTTAGTCGTGAAATTGGTGTCTTTTCTGGCAGAAAATAAATTCGAAATACGAATATCGTACTGTTTTCAAGGCGTAAGCCGCAAATACGAAACAATTTTCGAATTTTGAAAATTCAAATGACCAAAACAGATGGCTAAGCAAACTGAAGTGAGCTAATGTGCCTAAAGTTACTGGATTTGAACATCTTGGAAATTCGGATTTCGCATTTCGAGCTTCGGATTTCGCATTTCGAGGTTGGCGCAAGGTTGCGCCTGACGGCTTGAAAACATTACACTTCGTGTCGGATTTTCCGGCTTATCCGGGTTAGGCAGTTTAGTTCACTTTCCTTGACCACTGACCACTACCCACTGACTACTGAGGAGGCGTACGGATTGTTGCCCCTGGTTCAATGGCCTTCTCGGCCATGGTCACAAGGGCAGTGGCAGTTGTTTCTTCGGTGCGAAGGACAAGGATCTTGCCAAAATCGACGGGCGACAACAGAATACTTTCTTTTCCCTTAGTGTCGAGATATTCCCTTTCCTGATAGTAAATACTGTATGATTGGCCTGCCTTGACGCCGTCTTTGCGCCCCTTGTCAATGAATACTACCGTGTCGGCAAACATGCCCTGACGCTCTTCAGCACAAATAATCTTGCCTTTGAGTCCTTCTTTGCTTTGAGTGAGCGTAATCTTCGGAGAAAGCGGCTCATACGGCATCAAAAGGTCATTTAGTTCAATGTGGCGGAACGATTGTAGAACCCTACCAGTAAAAAATTTTGGCTCCACTTCCGTAATTTCAACCACGCCCAGTATGTAATGCTGAACCCCGATGAGTGCTTTGGTGTCCTTGTCATTTAGAGGCTTTAATGTCCGAAACACAGTAAAACGATCCCCCGGTTCAAAGGTCATCTTTCCAATAGGACGCACATAGACCAGATCACGCTGGCTTATCATGACCTTGTTTCCCCTGACCTTGAAGATGGTGCCAGGGGGACTAACAGGCTTCTTCCTTATAAACCCCACGCTGTTTATGGCAGGATAGAGATAATATGGAGATTCTGGGGGTTGTATCGCCACTTCGGGTTCTGCTTCGGTCTCGGGCCGGATCATTGCTTCGAGTTCTTCTCGGCTAAAAATACGGACTCGCTCGCCCGGATATATCCAGTGGGGATTGGTAATCTCCTGGTTTTTCTCCCAGAGATCCGGCCAAATCCACGGGGAATCATAGAAATGCTCAGAGATGTCCCACAGGGTATCACCCTTCTGGACGGTATAATATAGTCCTGATTGCAGTTTGAGGGTCTTGTCTCCAGACTCCTCTGAACGGACGTGTGCAGGGCGCATCAATCCGGCAAAGATTGCAGCACAAAAGCATACGATGATTTGAAAAACTATGTTGCGAAACATCGAAAACCCCTTACTGCAGTGAGTATGCTCTAAAGTTGAATATATGCCTCACGTATGTCCAGTACATGCCCTTTTTGTAAGCGTTCACGGGGGTATTTCCTGGCATGTCATTGCGAGGAGTGAGGAACGAATGACGAAGCAATCCCTTTATTTTCAGGAGATTGCTTCGTCGCTCCGCTCCTCGCAATGACGGCAAGCGTAACCCGGTGAACAGTCATCCCTTTTCCTATCCATTTAGGGGTTTGATTCTTGCACTTCTTTCGTCAGACGTGCCTCTTCAAGCTTCACTATGGTGGGCGTGACAAAAATCAAGAGTTCTCTCTTTTCCTTTCTCTTGGATTCTGACTTGAAGAGCCATCCTAATACGGGGATACTAGAGAGCCACGGCACCCGCTTTTTTGAGAATGATTCTTCCCTTATAATGATGCCACCAATTACAATGGTATCTCCATCGTTCACCAGGAGTTCCGTACCCGTCTCTTTCTTATTGATTGCCGGAGCGCCCTGGACCGTGCGCGACCAGTCGGGAGCGTCTTTCTTGGCAACGATCTTCATGGCGATACGACGGTCCGGCGTGATATGGGGCGTTACTTCCAGCTTGAGGACCGCTTTTGCCCATTCGAGCTCGTAGGCTCCCGCCTCTCCAAGTACCTGGTAAGGTATCTCGACGCCCTGTTCTATATAAGCCTTCTTATTGTCCAAGGTAAGAACTCTTGGGGAGGATATGATCTTACCTTTCCCTTCCTCTTCCATGGCCTGAAGATTAGCGTCGAGCGTCAAACTAGTACCAGCTATTCTGGTAAAATCAAATCCAATACCACTCGTGGGGCCGGCCGGAGGCAAGTTTACCGCCCAATTACCGGTGCCCGACGCACCAGTCAATCCGTACGCGCCCTTACCCCATGTACCCCCGTATGTTCCCCCCCACTGTACCCCGAGCTCACGAGAAAAATCGGTGCCTGCCTCTACAATCCGGGCCTCTATCATGACCTGAGGCGTCACAACATCCAGCCTTTTGACAATCTCTGTGGCATCGTCAATAGCCATCTGGATGTCCTTCATGATGATCATATTGGTCCGTTCATCAATTGTCACCTTTCCCCGGTCTGTCTTGATCTCGTCCAGGTGCGTCTTTATGGACGAGGCGTCTGCGTAGTTGATGGAAATGTACGCTGTGACCGAAGGTTCGAGCTCTTTTGCCGCCTGTTCGGCCTCTGCTTTTGCTCGGAATGCCTTATTTTCTGCTTCCAGGGTCGAAAGCTTTGCGATGCGAACAATATTTCCTTCTTCAACGCAGTCGAGCTTATTCATTTTAAGGATGAGATCCAGAACCTGATCCCAGGGGACATTGTCAAGCTTTAACGTCACCCTGCCTTTAACATCATCCCCTATGACAAAATTTTTTCCGCTTATTTCGTGCAGGATGCGAAATACGTGACGGATATCCGCATCCTGGAAATCGAGCGATATCTTTTGCCCTGTATAAACCTTTCCCGTTTCAGTCAAAACGGGCTCCTCCGGCGGCGCTTCCGCTTCCCTTATGATCTCCGCCTCGGCCTCTTTCATCACCTGTTGCCATTTTGGCGCCTTCACATCCGGCAGGGGCCTGGGAGGTACGGTGGAAGGCTCAAGGTCAACAACTAAAACATTTTCTTTCTGCTCCACTCTATAGGGAACCGCCTCCCGGAGTTGTATTGCTATGACGGCAGTATCTCCCATCCTGGCCGTTTGTATTGGAACGACCCGATCAACAGCACTCTTGAACCGTGTAGTAATAAGTGGGCGCTTTTGAAATTTCGGAATCTTGGTATTAAAAAGCTTCAACAAGAGCCTTTTGTCTGAAGGCTTCTCTGTTTCGTAGCGAACCTTGTTGGTGGTCCCGATGGTGACCCTTGATTTGCCGCTCTCCAGCATGACAAAGTCGATCCGGTTGACCCACCCCGGTTTTCCAACCTCCTCAGCTTCCGCCCCCTCTGCCCTGGGCCCAGGTCTCTCTTCAACTTCAATGCCTTTTTCCGGCTCCGGGAGGGTTGGCGTCCGTTCTGCTATTGGCTTTCTGAAACAAACCAGAAGTTGATTCTTTTCCTGAGTTGCTCTGTAGGGAACATCATCTTTCAAGTTGATCTGAACCCTGGAGTAACCCCCTCTGCCTGTCAGTTCAGTGGTAACAATGCTCTTGATGAGAGTGCTCTCTGGTGTGTAAGTCTCCTGAACCCCTTTCAAAGAGGTTTTCGGGAAATAGAGGACTACGCCAAGCGGTAAAAGGTGTTTGACTGACGTGTAGGCCAGGGGCTGGTTACCCTTGATGATGACCAGGGTCTGGGTGGCTTCCTCGGCAAGCGTGATTTCGTGGATGACCTTTTCCTGGGAAGCGGCCTCCGGTTCAAGGCCCCCTGGTTTGGCAGGTGCTTTGGAAGCACAGCCCCCCATCACACCTACGATGAGTGCAAGGGCCCACAACAGCCAAATGTCGTGCCAAATCATTCTTGATGCGTGATTCATGTTACACCTGTCCCGGCCTTTTCTGAAGTCTCAATTCTCTTGTTTGAAGTATCATTTTATCCGAGGAAAAATCCTCAACTTCTTCTTCTACGATGACCCTGTCGTTGAGTATTCTTTTCACTCGCCCAAAATTCGTGCCAAGGTATGTCCCCTTGGCGATAACATATCCCTTGCCAGAGGGCTCTTCCACCAGGGCCTTGTTTCCCGTAGGCGAGACGATAATGCCCACCAGTTTCAGTTGGCTCAAGTCTATCCTTTGAAGGGGTGTAAGAGGCGCTCTCTTTTTTTCTTTCCCCTTTTTTTTCTTGGCAGGAGGCAGTTGAACTTTTGTTGCAAAAAGGGGCTGAAAAGGATCGGGTTTACCTTTGGGGTCATAGAAATACGTGAGCTGTTTCCCAACCTGTTCGGCAGGTAGCCCGGGGCTCGGTTCAGCCGGCTGGATCATGGGCTTCTTCTCAGGCAGTGGTGGTTCTGCCTTGACCGCCGCCTCCTTCGGTTTCATGGCTTGAGAGGTCGGCTTCTCAGGCGTGGCGACCTTTTTTCGAACCGGTGCCGGTTGCGAGGGGGGCTCCGATTCTGTACTATTCCCGCACCCTGCTGCAGCGAGCACAATCAGAATCAACCCGAAGAGCAAATTGCGAGCGCTGGCTGCCATTGTCATATCAGCCCCTTTTTTTCCTCTTGCGAACTTAGTTCGCTTCGCTCACCATTGGAATAATGGAATAATGGAATAATGGAATAATGGGTTCTGGGAAAATGGGACAGTGGTTTATTGGCAAAATCTCTCTTGACCTGGGAGTTAAAAAATGTGTAAC
>DAOVOU010000066.1 GCA_030629475.1 Desulfobacterales bacterium
AAGGAGGATTGCCATGGCTTTTGATCCAACCAAGTATAAGGACTGGCAGATTTCAGAAGAAGCGGAAAAAAACATGCCAACGCCAGATGACTGGCGCGAAAAACTGGGACTGGAAAAGGACGAGATTATCCCTTACGCCAGACTCTGCAAGCTCGATTTCATGAAGATTATCGAGAGGCTCAAAGACAAACCGGACGGCAAGTACATCGAGGTGACTGCCATTACTCCCACTCCCCTTGGCGAGGGTAAAAGCACGACGGCTGTAGGACTTATGGAGGGCATGGGCAAGCGCGGGTTGAATGTCGGAGGCTGTCTGCGCCAGCCCTCGGGTGGTCCCACCATGAATATCAAGGGAACCGCTGCAGGAGGGGGTAATGCCCTGCTCATCCCCATGACAAGGTTTTCCATGGGCATGACTGGCGATATCAATGATATCATGAATGCCCACAATCTGGCCATGGTGGCGCTCACGGCCAGAATGCAGCACGAGCGTAACTACAATGACGAGCAACTGCAAAGGCTCACCGGGATGCGTCGTCTGGACATCGACCCTACCAGGGTGGAGATGGGTTGGATTATTGATTTTTGCGCCCAGAGCCTTCGCAATATTATCATAGGTATCGGGGGCCGTATGGACGGATTCACGATGCAGTCCAGGTTCGGGATTGCGGTAAGTTCCGAGCTCATGGCTATTCTGTCGATCGTGAGGGATCTGGCAGATCTGCGTGAAAGATTGGACAAGGTTACTGTGGCCTTCGACAAGGGGGGCAATGCGGTGACCACGGGCGATTTGGAGGTAGGGGGTGCAATGACCGCCTGGATGCGCAGTACCATCCACCCCACTCTCATGAGCACCGCTGAGTACCAGCCCTGTATGGTCCATGCCGGTCCTTTTGCCAACATTGCAGTTGGTCAGTCTTCGATCATTGCTGACCGGATTGGCCTCAAGATGTTTGATTACCATGTGACGGAAAGCGGTTTTGGCGCTGACATAGGGTTTGAAAAATTCTGGAACGTCAAATGCCGGTACAGTGGCCTCAAGCCCCACGTATCCGTCCTTACAACCACGATTCGGGCTTTAAAGATGCACGGAGGTGGTCCCAAGGTGGTTGCAGGGCTGGCCCTGCCTGAAGAGTACACCAGGGAAAATCTCGAGTTGCTCGAAAAAGGCATTCCCAACATGTTGCATCACATCAATATTATAAAGACGGCCGGCATCAATCCCGTGGTGTGCATAAACTCTTTTGCCACCGATACCAAGGATGAGATCGCCATAGTGAGAATCGCCGCAGAGGCCGCTGGTGTGCGGTGCGCAGTCTCTACCCATTGGGCCGACGGGGGTGAGGGGGCCCTGGAACTGGCTGATGCGGTGAAGGATGCCTGCGAGGACGAGAATGACTTCAATTTCCTGTATCCCGTGGAGATGAAACTACGCGAGCGGGTTGAAAAAATCGCCAAAGTGGTTTATGGAGCAGACGGAGTAGCCTGGAGCCCTGAAGCGGAGGCCAAGGCCAAGATGCTTGAAGCAGACTCTAAGTTTGACGACTACACCACCATGATGGTGAAGACCCACCTGAGCCTCAGCCACGACCCGGCCCTCAAGGGGGTTCCTAAAGGCTGGATGCTGCCCATTCGCGACGTGCTGATTTACTCCGGAGCCAAGTTTCTGTGCCCATGCGCGGGTGAGATTAGCCTGATGCCGGGAACCTGCTCAAACCCGGCCTTTCGCCGCGTTGATGTGGATGTGAAGACCGGGAAAGTGAAAGGGTTATTTTAGAAAGGAGGATCTATCATGGCAGCAAAGCTGATTAAAGGAACAGAGATCTCCAAGCAGATTCGTGAAGAAATTGCCAGGGAAATAGAGGAACTAAAAAAAGAGCATGGTGTGACACCGGGATTGGCCACCATTCTAGTAGGTGAGGACCCGGGCTCAAAGGTTTATGTGGGGCAAAAGGAAAAAGCCTGCAACAAGCTTGGCATTTATTCTGAGAGGACAGATCTCCCTGCTGATACCTCAGAAGCCGATTTGGTGGAACTCGTGAAAAAATTGAACGATAATCCAAAGATCCATGGTATTCTGGTACAACTTCCCCTGCCGAAACATATTGATGCCGAGCGCGTGATCTATGCCATCGATCCTGACAAGGATGTGGATTGCTTCAATCCGGTCAATGTGGGCAAACTGATGATCGGCACTGGCCGCTTTCTACCCTGCACGCCCCATGGGATCATGGAGCTTCTGAAGCGCTCAGATATTACCACGGAGGGCAAACACGTGGTGGTGGTTGGAAGAAGCAATATCGTGGGTAAACCAATAGCCAACATAATGATGCAGCCACCTTCCGGAGGAAACGCCACTGTGACCCTTTGCCACACAGGGACAAAAGATCTGGCAGACTTTACGAAAATGGCAGACATCCTGATCGTGGCAGTGGGTCGTCCTAAGACAATCACTGCGGATATGGTGAAAGAAGGAGTCGTGGTGATCGACGTGGGTGTCAATCGTATCGGCAAGACGCCAGAGGGCAAGGCGATTCTGGTAGGCGACGTTGACTTTGATGCGGTCCAGGAAAAGGCATCGGCTATTACGCCTGTACCAGGGGGTGTGGGCCCCATGACCATCACCATGCTGATGAGGAACACGGTGGAGGCGGCAAAGGCAACGATTTAGGATTGAGGGTCCGCAGATTACGCAGATTACGCAGATTATACAGACCGGAGGATTGAAAATGGAGAGGAAGAGGAGGCCGCTTTTTGTAGTTGGTTGCCCAGGGATCGATTGTGAAGGGAGTATGCAGGTGGCCAGGGAGGCCGCCAAGAACGGCGTAGTTACCTATATGCAGCGGATGGAGCAGAAGGTCATTCAGCCCTGCCTCTTCGGCAAGGGCGGCACCTGCTGTCGGAACTGTTCCTTTGGGCCGTGTATGATCATCGAGGATGTACCCGAATCGATCGGCATTTGCGGGGCAACCGCTTCGACGGTGGCAGCGCGTAACTTCTGCCGCATGATAGCAGGCGGCGCTTCGGCCCACATGGATCACGGGCTTGAAACGACACTTGGCTTCATAGCTGCAGCCAAGGGGGAATCCGACTATACGATCAAGGATGAGAAGAAGCTTCTTTCCATGGCGGAGATGTTTGAGATCAAGACCGAAGGTCGCGCAATAAAAGATATTGCCATAGAACTGGGGGAAAAGGCCCTGGCCGAGTTCGGGAAGCAGGAAGGAGGTCTTTACACTGTGCGCCGTGCCCCCCTGAAGCGGCAGGAAGTCTGGAAGAAAACAGGGGTGTTGCCGCGGGGCATCCAGCGGGAGGTCATGGAGATAATGCACCGCACGCACATGGGTACTGATCAGGACTACAAGAACCTTCTCTTGCAGGGGACACGCCTTGCCATTGCCGATGGCTGGGGGGCCTCTATGCTCTCCACCGAGTTACAGGACATTATGTTCGGGACCCCTGTGCCGATCCGGGCCATAGTCAATCTTGGCGCCCTTGACGAAGAGAAGGTAAACATCGTGGTGCACGGCCATGAACCGATCCTTTCCGAGGCCATGGCCATGGTGTGCCAGGAACCTGAGATGCTGGCAGCAGCAAAAGAGGTGGGCGCACCCGGTATAAACCTGGTCGGTGTCTGCTGTACAGGCATCGAGGTCCTGATGAGGCACAGTATCCCGGTTGCGGGTAGCTTTATCCAGCAGGAGATCGTGCTGGCTACCGGGGCGGTTGAGGCCATGGTGGTTGACATTCAGTGCATCATGCAGTCTGTCGCCACCGTGGCCGACTGTTTTCATACAGAGATCATCACCACCTCTCCCCGGGCAAAGATCCCTGGGGCCACGCATATCGAGTTTGATCACCACCACGCACTGGAAACAGCAAGAAACATTGTGAGACGTGCCATAGAGAGATACCCCAAGAGAAGAGGGGTAAATATTCCCAAGCACAAGATGGACGTGGTGGCAGGATTCAGCCACGAAACCATCAACTACATATTGGGTGGAACCTTCAGGGCGTCTTATCGGCCCCTGAACGACAACATCATCAATGGCCGCATCCGGGGCGTCGGGGCTGTTGTTGGGTGTGATAGCGCCCATGTCCTTTCCGGTCACGTACACACCACGGTGGCCAAGGAGCTGATTGCTAACAATGTCCTTGTCCTTGTTACAGGGTGTGCTGCCACGGCCTGCGGTCGGGAAGGCCTGTTGCGACCCGAGGCGGCTGAACTGGCAGGTCCTGGTCTGAGAGAGGTGTGTGAGACCGTGGGTATGCCTCCTGTTTTGCATATGGGCTCCTGTGTGGACAACAGCCGTATCCTTATAGCTGCTACCGAAATTGTACGTGAAGGGGGCCTGGGTGACGACATCAGCCAGGTACCTGCGGCCGGTTGTGCAGCGGAGTGGATGAGTGAAAAGGCCATATCGATTGGTCACTACTTTGTGTCGAGTGGCTGCTTCGTTGTATTCGGGAGAACCTTTCCGACCACAGGGAGCAAGGTTTTGACTGATTACCTGTTCAGGGAATTAGAAGAGCTGTACGGCGGCATGTGGGCCGTTGAAGAAGACCCGGTAGAGATGGCACAGATGATGATCCGGCATATTGAGAAAAAACGTGAGGCATTGGGAATTCAGGAAAAGAAAGAAAGGGTGCTTTTTGATATGGCTATGAGGCGGGAGATGTGACTATGTAGATTTTCAGGAAGTGAATTTCACGCAAGCAATAGGGAAAATTCGAAATTCGACACGAAGTGTAATGTTTTCAAGCCGTCAGGCGCAACCTTGCGCTAACCACGAAATTCGGATTTCGGATTTTTTTGAAATTATTTATCCGAAAAACTATAGCGTGCTGTACTGAGTGTTAATAAAATGAAAAAAACAGAAAACAGCAAATCAGCATCTGTGATGGTTGTCGGTGGGGGTATCGCCGGTATTCAGGCATCCCTGGACCTGGCCGGTTTGGGTTACTATGTGTACCTCATCGAAAAGGGAGGTTCTATCGGTGGAGCTATGGCTCAACTGGACAAAACCTTCCCCACCAATGACTGTGCCATCTGAATCCTGGCGCCCAAGTTGGTTGAGGCCGGCCGGTCTCCGAACATAAGAATCATAACCAAAGCTGAACTGATCTCAGTTAAGGGTGAAGTGGGCAACTTTACCGCCAGGGTGCGCCGACAACCCCGCTTTATCGACGAAGATCTGTGCACGGCCTGCGGAATGTGTGCCACGTATTGTCCTGTGATGGTCAGTAACGACTACGACCAAGGTCTAACCCTGACCAAGAATCCGCGTCGGGATTATGCCCAGGCCATTCCTGCAAGCTTTTACATCAATCGCGCAGCGTGTCTCTTCCTTAATTACGAAACCTGCCGGATATGCGTATCAGCCTGTCAGGCCCAGGCGATTAACCTTTACGAACAAGAAGAGATGCTCGATCTCAAAGTGGGTGCAGTCATACTTACTCCGGGGTTTGGTCGTATCAGCGAAGAGGTGCTCTCAAGATATGGGTATGGTCGCCTCCCCGATGTAGTCACTGGTATGGAATTCGAGCGCCTGACGTCGGCCTCCGGTCCCACTGTCGGAAAAGTTATCAGGCCTTCTGACGGAGAGCATCCGAAACGCATCGCCTTTCTCCAGTGCATAGGAGTAAGAGACGTCACGTGCGGAAATGGATACTGTTCCTCGGTTTGCTGCATGTATGCAATCAAGGAAGCCATGGTGGCAAAGGAGCACGACCCGGATCTTGAGATTACGATATTCTATATAGACATGCGGACTCAGGGCAAGGGGTTCGATGCTGCCAGGCTCCGGGCCAAAGAAAAGGGCATCCGCTTTGTTCGGAGCCGGGTTGCAGATGTTTTAGAAAACGGCAAGTTACTTGAGATCCCCTATGTAAGTGAGATGGGGAGGCCTTTCAGGGAAAAGTTCGACATGGTAGTTCTGGCCGAGGGCCTTGAGTCGCCTGAGGATGCCAAATCCCTTGCCGAAGCTGCCGGGATAGATTTAAACCATTACGATTTTTGCAGCACCCGGACCTTTTCTCCCCTTGAAACCAGCCGTCCAGGCATCCTTGTGGCTGGCGCCTTTCAGGGTCCCAAGGATGTCCCGGAGAGTGTGACGGATGCGAGCGGCGCGGCCGCGCTCGCTGCCGAGGCATTGAGGGAAGTCCGGGGCACTGAGGTAAAGACCAAGACCTACCCGGTCGAGATAGAGATTGAGGAAGAGCCCCGCATCGGGGTGTTTGTCTGCTCATGCGGGACCAATATTGGCGGCGTGGTCGATGTGCAGGCAGCGGCCGACTACGCGGCAACCCTGGAGAATGTTGTCTTCACGGAGACGAATCTTTATAGCTGTGCGCAGAACTCACAGGAAGCCATCACTGAAAAGATCAAGGTAAATCGCTTGAATCGAGTGGTGGTAGCAGCCTGCACTCCACGAACTCATGAGCCCCTGTTTCAGGAAACCCTGAAAAACGCCGGTCTGAATTCGTGTCTGTTTGAGATGGCCAATATCAGGGATCATTGTTCGTGGGTTCACGCCATGCTCCCTGAAAAGGCTACGGAGAAATCTAAGGACCTGATCAGGATGGCGGTGGCCAAGGCACGTGGACTCCGGCCTTTGCCAGAACAGCAGCTTCCGGTGATCCCGAAGGCCCTGGTCATAGGCGGAGGTATGGCAGGTATGACGGCAGCTTTGAGTATTGCCGGGCAAGGATTCGAATGCTTTCTGGTAGAAGAATCAGGAGAACTTGGGGGAAACCTAAGACACATCCGATTTACGCTCTCTGGCGATGATCCGAAGCAAATCCTCCAGGATACAGAAGCAAAGGTAAGGTCTGAACCCCTTATTCACGTGTACACGCAGGCCTCTGTTGAAAACGTCTCAGGGTATGTGGGCAACTTTACTACCTCAATTCGTACACAGGGCAGGTCCGAAACCCTAGAGCACGGGGTGATCGTTGTAGCCACAGGCGGCAGGCCTTATGAGCCTAAACAGTATCGGTACGGCAAGTCACGACAGGTCATTACCCAGGGTGAACTGGAAGAGAGACTGACCAGACCTGAAGAGGCAAAAAGGATGAGCGACATTGTGATGATCCAGTGTGTGGGCTCCAGGGGGGAGGACCTCTCCTATTGCAGCAAGGTGTGCTGCGGACAGGCTGTAAAGAATGCCCTAAAGATACTGGAGTTAAACCCTGATTCCAGGATCTATATCCTTTATCGGGACATGCGCACTTACGGGTTTACGGAGGATTACTATAGATTGGCCAGAGAAAAGGGTATAATCTTTTTTCACTATGAAAAGGACCAACCGCCCGATGTAAGGGAGGAAAAAGGGCGCATTACGGTTGAATTTTTGGAAAGGATTTTGGAAAAAAAAGCCGTCCTTGAACCTGATCTGTTGGTCCTCAGTGTGGGTATCGTACCGACTCAGGTTGAGGAGTTGTCAAAGATCCTCAAGATACCACTCACCAGTGACGGATTCTTCTTAGAGGCCCATCCAAAGCTCAGGCCGGTTGAGTTTTCTGTAGAGGGTATCTATTTTTGTGGTTTGGCACATGGGCCCAAGCCGATTTCTGAATCAATTGCCCAGGCCAGGGCTGCTGCCGGCAAGGCGTGTATACCCCTAGCCCAAGGGTATGTCACGGTTGAGCCTGTTGTCTCTTCGGTTGATACCAGCACCTGTATAGGATGCGGCATTTGTGAGAGTCTTTGCCCTTACTCAGCCATAAGGATGATAAAGGTCGGCAAGAAGAAAAAAGCCGAAACGATCTCGGCTTCATGCAAGGGATGCGGGATATGCGCATCCCATTGCCCTACCCTGTCGATATCGATGGGTAGGTTTACCGATGAACAGATTTTGTGCCAGATAAGGGCCTTTGCGGAAGCGAAATGACAAATCACAAATTTGAACCAAAGATACTCGGTTTTCTCTGCAACTGGTGCTGCTATGCGGCAGCCGACTCTGCTGGCGTGGCCCGGTTTCAATACCCGCCAAATATGAGGGCCGTCAGGATCATGTGTACTGGAAGAATGGATCCTCTGTTTATTATTGAGGCTTTCTGTGCTGGGACGGACGGGGTATTTGTAGGTGGTTGACAACTTGGCGAATGTCATTACCAGGTCGGTAATTATGATGCCATAGTAGCTGCCCACGCTACGAGGAAGGTCATGGAGGTTGCGGGCGTGAAGCCCGAGAGGCTTGCCCTGGATTGGGCTTCGGCCGCCGAGGCACCTCTGTTTGTGGAACTAATAACGAATTTCACAAACAGACTCAAGGAGCTGGGGCCATTGGGGGAAGCTGAAGGGATTTCCCAGGAAGAATTGAAGTTGAAGCTGTTGGCAGCCAGGTCTGCTGTGAAAAGCGTTAGGCTGCGCACACGATTCGGCAAGCTTGCCCGGGAACTAAGACAGGCAAATGGGTATGCCCCTGATGTGATTGAAGCAAAGATGGCCGAGAAGGTCAACGATGCGATAATGCGTGAGATGGCAAAGCAGGAGAAGGCGATAGAGGCATCACAAAGAT
>DAOVOU010000100.1 GCA_030629475.1 Desulfobacterales bacterium
GAGCGCGCCTCAAGCCGGTGCTTAAAACGATCCAACTAATGAAAGAACTCGATGTGTGGGTAGAAGTGACAACACTTATTATTCCTGGCCTAAATGACGGAGAGCAAGAACTGCGTGACATAGCTCGTTTCGTGAAAAGCGTTGGACCTGAAGTGCCGTGGCACGTCAGCCAGTTTTATCCCGCATATAAGTTGCTGGACAAACCACGAACTCCTGTAGCTACCCTCCGCCGCGCTCGTAAAATCGGTATGGAAGAAGGGTTGCGCTATGTGTACGTGGGCAACGTGCCTGGTGAAGGAGGTGAAAATACTTACTGCTACGCCTGTGGGGCGGTTCTCATTGAGCGCTATGGTTTAACACTGATACGAAATCGGCTGCAAGATGGAAAGTGCCCTGAGTGTGGGACCAAAATTGATGGGGTGGGCATGTGAGTGTAGAGGTGAACTGGAGATAAGGCTCGCTCCGGGAATTGCGAATTGAAATATGCCTAAAAGATGAGTGACGAGCCACTGTATGCTGCTTGAAACGGAAAGGAGGTTGACAACATGGCAGAGAAGCAAGAGAAATGGGAATGTGCACACTGTGGCTACACAGCCTCAGGTAAATTCGTTGGGGATATCTGCCCCCAGTGTAACATGACCTACTGGAAATGTCCTGAGTGCGGATTTCTGATTACAGCCGGAAGACCGCCAGATGCTTGCCCTTCATGTGGCAAGAAGTGTGATTTCAGAAACGTCAGTTGCTATACACCGGAGTGTGGAGGTCCTGGCCACGTTGATCCTCGGTTGTAGAAAAAGTACGAGCAGGCAATCTATCGCTGGCGACTCTCTTTCGAGTCGCCAGCAAGCAACACAACGACAGCCTCACTCACCTGCCAATGGTGCGCCTTATGCCCCTTATGCTCATGTAGTACCTTCGTGCCTAAATATCTACAGCCTCAGGTACCACAGGTGCTAACATTTGTTCTGCTTTTTTTGAGAAAATCCAACAAATCTCTGAAGAGAGTTTGAGCTTACATTTCATCGATGAATCACAAAAGACACAATAATATAGATAATGATAGGAAAAACATCCTAATCTCTTTCTATAAGGCATTCAAAGCTTTTGGGACAGCATTGCCCGTGTTGCTCGTTGTTATTTTGGTTTTGGGCCTCTTCCGATCATTTGTATCAAGCCGCATGCTTGCTGCTGTGTTTACGGGAGAACTGTTCCAAGATACCGTAATTGGTTCACTCGTTGGCAGTATCTCGGGTGGTAACGCTGTTACCAGCTATGTCATAGGGGGAGAACTGATAAAGCAAGGTGTCAGCCTCGTTGCAGTAACTGCATTTATCGTGGCATGGATTACGGTTGGTATCATACAGTTTCCTGCTGAAGCAGCCATTCTGGGAAAGCGGTTTGCGTGTGTTAGGAACGTCTTGTCTTTTATTCTATCGATCTTGGTCTCAATAGCAACCGTTAAGACGTTGATGGTGATTCAATGAGACAAAAGAGAGAAGCACAGAATGCAGAAGAAAAAGGAAACAAAGAAAGATCCTATGGCGCATATTTTTTGTGCGCTATTGTTTTCTTATATCTCTTCCTGTTTCTTTTCGAGCCAGAAAAAGTGCAGAAATCTCTTAAAGCAAGCGGACATATGCTAGTTCAGATATTCCCGGCATTGATCGTGATCATACTTCTTATGGCACTTATGAATTATTTTGTTAATCCGAAGATCGTGTCAAAGTATGTCGGCAAAGGCTGCGGAATCACAGGCTGGTTCTTAGCCGTATTTGCAGGCATACTTGGCCACGGGCCTATTTACGTCTGGTATCCCTTATTGAGGAATCTTCGAAACCAAGGAATGAAGAGCGGTTTGATTGCGGTGTTTCTATATAATAGGGCTATAAAAATTCCCTTATTGCCTTTGATGGTTCATTACTTCGGAATACCATTTTTCGTGATCCTAACAGGTTATATGATTATTGCTTCTATTGCGGAGGGTCACATTGTTGAAATGATCGAAGGACGGTTCTCAAATCAAATGTAAGAAGGTGGGGCTTATGAAGGCGGTTGTTCAAAGTCCAGACGCGGCCAGAGGGGATAAGGAAGATCTTCATGACCTAACCTTCTACAGGTTTGTCATTCATAGCCTCCCAGTTGCTGTTATTGCGGTCAGCTCTGATTTCAAAATCACTGGCTTTAATCCCTGGGCCGAGGCAGTGACCGGCTATTCGGCAAAGGAGGCAATGGGACGCTATTGTGGCGAAATCCTTCAAGGCGGAATGTGCAAGATCGATTGCCCCCTAAGAACGGTTCTCAATCGACAAAAGCCTATTGTGCGGCTCGAAACCACAATCAGAAACAAGTACGGTGAGACAATGCCAGTCAGGATGAATACTGCGGGATTGTTTGATAATCATGGCAAACTGATCGGCGGGTTAGAGGCCTTTCAGGATATTTCCTATTTAAAGGCTCTCGAACGGGAAAAGGCGAATATTATCTCCATGATTGCCCACGATATGAAGTCATCTCTTGTTATCATAGGGGGATTCGTACTGCGCCTCTTGAATAAAGGCGCCGACATTGCAAAAAAGAAGCAACAAAAATATCTTGAGATCATCAAAAATGAAGAAAACAAACTGGAGTCTTTAGTCCATGATTTTCTTGAATTTTCTCATTTACAGAGCGGGACGTTGGAACTGAACTTTAGCGCTACATCTCTGGACGAGATATTATTGGAGCTTTTTGAGGCCTATCAACCCGCTTCTTTACAGCATGGACTTAGGCTGGAACTCAAAAATGAAGAGCCCTTGCCGATTATCGAGGCAGATTGTGACCGTCTGCGCAGAGTTTTCACCAATCTCTTGGACAATGCCCTTAAGTTCTCAAAACAAAAAGGCACTATTACAATCACGACTGAAGCGACTGATCAGGATATCATCGTTAGGGTAATAGACGAGGGAACTGGCATAGATCCCAGGGACATTCCGTACATTTTTGATTCATTTCACAGAGGTCACAAAGGTAAGAGACAAGGCTACGGTCTGGGACTGGCCGTGGTCAAGACGATCGTCGAGGGCCATGGAGGCAGAATTCTTGTGAAGAGTGAATTGGACAAGGGATCCGTTTTTCCCGTCGTTTTACCTAAGGACAGACAAAGGGATGGTATTCAGTTGCCGGGTTAGTTGTTCTCCGGAGAGGGCGCAGTTTCAATCTTCAGATAAGGGAGGCGTACGATGGGTCAGCCATCGTTCTCAGATATTGTCATAGTATCATGCGGAACTTTGAGTCTGGAACTTAGATATTTACAGAAAAGTGGATTTCTGGATGCAAGACACATTTTTTACAATACCCCTGGGCTTCACGAGAGACCACGAGAACTGGAGCGACAACTGATCTATAGAATCGGCAAAGCTAAAGAAAAGGCGGACAGGGTACTCGTAGTCTATGGTGGTAAGTTCTGCTGCGTTAATGGAAAGAACCCTGCCAGAACGATGAACAAGATCATCGATGAACAGGGGTCGAATGTGGCGAGGGTTGATGCCACCCACTGCATGGACATGCTAGCCAACGAAGAACAACGGGAAAAAATCGCACAGGAAATGGCCGGCGGAGAAAAGGTCTGGTGGATGACGCCGGGTTGGGTCAAGTTTCGACATTATGTGTTTAAGGGGTGGGATAAGGGCCTTGCCAATGAAAATTTCCCACGGCATGCCGGAGGAGCCATTGTCCTTGATGCAGTGGGCTGCGTTGACCGGTATATGGCCGAACGTCCTGAAGCGTTCCTGGAATACTCTGACTGGATGGGGGTGCCCATCCGGCCCTATCCTGTTACACTGGATCGTTTCAAGTCCCTGCTGATTGAGCAAGCCAATCAATTGCATAAGACATGAGCCCGAAGTCCAGTAGCTCCGGTAAAGCCGGAGGCTTGAATGGGCCGGCCAAGGCGAAATAGATGAAAGAGGCTCTTCTACGTATCCTTTCCGGGAGACCGGTGCGCTACTATCCTTGCAACCACCGGTGCGAGATCAAGGAAGGGAAAGGGATATTTAGTGAACTCGAAATACTGCTCGCTCGAAGAATTGCGAATCGAAATGTGGGTTTCTAAGAAGGCGCAAAGCAGATGGAAATACTCTCTATCTTCAAACATGCCCTGATGATCACCGTCTTTGTCTTTGTGATGATGCTTTTGGTCGATTTTATTGACACGGCGAGCAAAAGGCGGATGACAGAGATCATGCAAGGAGGTCTGTGGCGGCAGTATACTCTCGCCTCTTTTCTCGGTTCCACCCCGGGTTGTCTGGGCGCTTTCATGAACGTAAGCCTCTATGTCCACGGCATAATCAGTTTCGGTGCGATAGTAGGTGGAATGATAGCCACTTCCGGGGACGAAGCCTTTGTCATGCTTGCTCAGTTCCCGGCTACGGCCTTGGTGCTTTTCGGATTACTATTTTTCTTGGGGATCTTTTTTGCTTGGGTAAGCGACAAAGTCATTGGGATGGTTGGGATTGTTCCGTGTGAATCTTGTCTTGAGCACCAGTGTGACCAGTGCGTTCCTGGAGAGGAGGATTGGGTTAACGGTGGGGAGATTTTCAAGCCTGCAAATATCATTCAAAATGTTCAGTCGCTTTCCTTTACCCGTTTTCTCCTTCTTGCCTTCATAGGCTCTTTTCTCGTGTTGGTTTTGGTGGGAACTCTTGGCCCAACCCATTGGGACTGGAAACGTACCACGTTTATAGGCCTTTCAGTGTGCTCCTTATATATTGCTGCGGTTTGCTCTGAACATTACCTGCACGTTCACATTTGGGACCACATAGTCAAGAAGCACCTCTTTCGTGTTTTCTTGTGGACCTTTGGCGCCCTATTCTTTGTACATTGGGGTTTGGCCTTCTGGAACCTGGATGCCTTTATCCGGGAGCACATGATGTGGGTACTTCTGATCGGCGCCTTAATTGGAATGGTTCCTGAGTCAGGGCCACATCTGATATTTGTGATGATGTATGCGCAAGGGCTGGTGCCCTTTTCGGTGCTTTTCACCGCATCATTTGTCCAGGATGGCCATGGCATGCTCCCACTGCTTTCCTACAGCATCAAAGATTCTATCCTTATCAAGGTATTTAATCTTGCTTTTGGGATTGCAATAGGGGCCGCCCTTTTTGGCCTGGGGTTTTGACATGAAGCGTCCGATGGCTGTTGTGTCATGAAGCCGATTGTGTCGGGCAATATTGGCGAGACGATTACCATACTATTTTTTGAGCCCCTCTTTGAATCCAACAGAAGGCTTCTTTGCGCGGAGCAATTTGCGTTTCTTGAAATCTGCAATGGCTTCACGTATGGTTCCTCCGCCGCACAAATAGACCCTAAGGGGTGTGTCCTGAATTATCACAAACGCGTTGTGTCCCAGGTTCCCTGTTATTATGGCCTTGGCCCCCTTATCAATCAAGAATTTCACAGCCTTAACGGAAGCAGCATCTTTGGCTGAGGCTCCGGGATTTTCAAAGGCCTTGAAGTCCCCGGTTTCGGTATTCACGATAACAAAAAACGGACTACGTGAAAACCGCGGTTCAACCTCAGCATCCAAGGTTTTTCCCTTTGATGTGACTGCAACCTTCATATTGCCTCCATTTAACAAAGCGTTTAAAAACCGCCAAGATGAATGTCATTTACAATAGAAATATCACCTTGTCAAATAGATGGATGTTCTCTGTTCAGATAACGGAGGGGTGTGATGGGTCAGGTATCGTTTTCAGATATTGCAATAGTATCATGCGGAACTTTGAGTTTAGAGCTCAGATATTTACAGAAAAGTGGATTTCTGGATGCAAGACACATTTTTTATAACACCCCAGGGCTTCACGAGAGACCGCCAGAACTGGAGCGACAACTGATCTACATAATCAACAAGGCTAAAGAAAAGGCGGACAGCGTCCTTGTGGTGTATGGTGGGAAGTTCTGTTATGTGAATGCCGATGAACCCACCCGCACCATGAGAAAAATCATTCAAGAGCAGGGACCCAATGTGGCGAGGGTGGAGGCGACGCACTGTATTGACATGCTGGCCAACGTTGTTTGGTACCGGAGGCGGTTTCAGAACCGCCATGGCCATGAATATCCCCTTCCTGGGTCGAATCCCCCTGGACCCTAGAATGGTGCAGTTGGAAATCGTAAATTTTTTCTGGGTGCTTCGAGAATGGCCGTTATTGACCTTTTTGAGATTTTTTGAGCAAGAAATGGCATACTGCTGGATTATATCGTTGCTCGCACAGAATTCGTTCGTCTCTTTCCTTCCTATGATGCTTATCCCCTATAATAGTGTGTAACTCCAACCGAGGAGAATACTTGCTATTTGGGACGGTTCGCCCTAAAGCCTCAGCCATGGCCCTCAGGTGATGAGGCGCCGTTCCGCAGCAACCACCGATGTAATTGATGCCCATCTGCTTGGCCTTCAAAGCGTAGTCGGCCATCTCAAACCTGGTAAGGACGAAGGGGTCTAGCTCGAGGGGAAACGCAATGTGGCCGTGGAATTGCTGAATTTGAAAATATGGTCTCTCCTCGGAACAGCGATAGGCAACCGGCTGCGCGGCTACAAAACAAGACACTGTCTGACGTACCCTCGCTGCCAAAGGCAACATTCGTTTTGGGTCGCGAAAACAGTTGGTCCCAACGATGTCTGCGCCAAACTCTTCCAGTTCTCTAAAAGCCTCTTCCAAGAGAACCCCATCGAGGGTCCGATCTTGGTACTTGAATCCCAAGGTAATCATGGCCGGTTTACCAGTGGCCTTAATCGCCTCAAGGGCAATTTTGGCTTCCCCCAGATACTCTATAGTTTCGGCGATGAAGAAGTCTACGCCATGTGGGAGTTGATACATAATCTGCTGGTCGAACTGGCGTCTGGTTTCCTTACGACTGGATAGATCCGCTGGATCGTAGACCCAAGTGTTGGCCAAGTTACCGGCAACAACACACCCATATTGCTTAGCCACCTCGTTTGCGATACGCACGGCCACAGAGTTAATCTCCGCAAGAACTCCTTTTTTGCCGATATCTTTCAGTTTCTCTTCATGAGCATAGTAAGTCAACGCTTGTAACACCTGAGCACCAGCTCGGGCAAAGTCAGTTTGTAGCTGCTTGAGGGCTTCCGGGTGCTCAATGGAAACTTCAGGGGTAAAAGGCCCTGCGCTGACGTAGCCCCTGCGCTCCATTTCAAATATGGTCCCACCGTCTCCAAGGACAATATCTTTTTTCAGTAAATTCAAAATCATCGAGCTTTCGGCATCCTTCATTTTGATGTTTACACTTTTTTCATAGAGAACAAAAGGTTATATTCCAAAGCCCGTAGCGTGCCCCCTCCCCGCCTGCCAACGCATGGGTCGCACCGACCCGCCTGCCAACGCCTGGGTCACACCGAGGTTACAATGTCCACACACATGGCAATGGCGGGCAGGGGTTACAATTCAGCCGTCGTAGCTGACGCTACTATGGCGAAGTCGGCTGCCC
>DAOVOU010000124.1 GCA_030629475.1 Desulfobacterales bacterium
AACACACCCCCTGGACACGTCCGTCAATTATGACATGAGCTCTAACCTTTTTCATGAGCTTTCTCCGTAACCGTTCACGGGTTCAGAAGTCGCTTTTTTTACTTCACCGGGGTCATTTGGTTCTGGTCATCTCTATGAATTCTTTTTCATCCAGGATCTTGACTCCTATCTCCTTTGCCTTGTCAAATTTGGATCCTGGATCTTTTCCCGCCACCACATAGGCAGTTTTGCGGCTCACAGAAGAGCTAACCTTGCCGCCCAGGGCCTCAATGCGAGCTTTGGCTTGCGAGCGCGTCATTGAGTCAAGAGCCCCGGTAAGGACAAATGTCCTGCCAGCCAACGGCTCACTTATCGGAGCCTCGTCGGTTTCAAGCGTCACGCCGGCTCTTAGCATCCGCTGAATGTTTCTCCGATTCTCAGGGTTCTCGAAAAAGGCTCTCACGCTTTGGGAAATCTCCTTTCCTATTCCCCTGACCGCCTCCAATTCCTCCTTGCTAGCGCCCACTAATCTCTCTAATGTCTTAATGGCACTAGCCAATATCTGCGCTATGTGCTCACCCACGTGACGGATGCCAAGGGCGTAGACAAAACGGGCAAGGCTGATTTGCTTGCTTTTTGCCATAGCGTCCATCAGGTTTTGGGCCGATTTTTCGCCCATCCTTTCAATTGCTGCTATAGCTGCCTTATCCAGGGCAAACAGCTCCGCATAAGATCTCAACAACCCTTTGTCCACCAATTGGCTTACCAGCTTGTCACCCAGGCCATCAATATCAAAGGCCCCTTTAGAGGCAAAATGTTTGATCTGCTCCTTCACCTGGGCAGTGCAATTGGCATTAACACATCGTGTCACCGCCTCACCTTCAAGCCTAACCACCCTAGAACCGCACACCGGGCATGTAGCAGGCATCCTAAACGGCTGCTCAACCCCGGTGCGTTTGGTCGTAATTACCTTGATGACCTCAGGGATCACATCCCCAGCACGCTGGATCAGCACAGTGTCGCCCATGCGGATGTCTTTCTTCTTGATTTCATCCTCATTGTGCAGGGTGGCACGGCTTACGGTCACGCCTCCGACAGAAACAGGCTCCAGGTGGGCTACCGGCGTTAACGCTCCGGTCCGGCCCACCTGAACGTCGATCTCCACCACACGGGTGGTCTCCTGTGTAGCCGGGAACTTATAGGCCAGGGCCCACCTCGGGCTTCGGGACTTCTCACCCAGCTTTCTCTGCAACGCCAAATCATCCACCTTGATCACAACACCATCCATCTCGTAAGGAAATTCATGCCGCCTGTCGAGCAAATCTTTGTAATAAACAAGGATCTCCTCAATCGTCGCCCGCGCTTTAATGCGAGGATTCACCCGAAACCCCAGGGCCTTAAGGCTTTGAAGGATTTCCCAGTGGGAAGCAAATTCAACGTCAGTCACCATGCCGACGCCATAACAGAATATGTCTAAGGGACGCGTGGCCGTTATCCTCGAATCAAGCTGTCTGAGAGATCCTGCTGCCGCATTTCGTGGATTGGCAAACGCCGGCTCGTCCTTGTCAAGGCGCTCTTTGTTCAATTGTTTGAAAGCTTCCACGGGGATAAATACCTCTCCCCTCACCTCCAGGCGAGAGGGTATTGTCACGGAAACCGTGTCAAGAAGGACCAGAGGAACCATCTTGATGGTCCTGATGTTCAGGGTGATGAGCTCGCCGGTGTATCCGTCGCCCCGGGTGGAGGCCTCGACCAGTCGACCATTTTCATATACCAGCTCTACGGCTACACCATCCATTTTTGGCTCGGCTGTGTAAACCAACGGCCAATCCGTGTTTAAGAACCGCCGCACCCTTTGATCAAAGGCGAGTACCTCTTCTTTGCCAAAGGCGTTCTCCAGGCTCAGCATGGGAATGGTGTGAGCCACAGTTTCAAACTTCTCAAGGGGCAATGCCCCTACCCGCTGCGTAGGGGAATCGGGTTCAACCAGTTCCGGATGCGCCGTCTCCAGAGCAATGAGCTCCTGCATGAGACGGTCGTATTCAGCATCAGAGATCTCTGGCTGATCCAAAACATAGTAGAGGTAATTGTGCCGGTGAAGGGCCTCCCTTAGTTCGGCTGCTCTCTTTCGGATATCTTCATTCATAGCCTTTCACATATTGCAGGGATAACCTCTGCTGCTGTTTTGCGCGACCTGTTAAACTTGCTGCTTGAAAACCCGGGCCTCCAGCGCAATGTGCCAAGCTCATCTGAGACCACAAGGAGGGCCCCGATCTCAACTTGCCGGAACCGTGCCACCGTAAACAAGGCCGAAAGTTCCATATCCACGCCAAGCACACCCTCACCCTGGACCAAAAGGACCTTCTGCCCGGTCTCCCGGTAAGGGGCATCTGTCGACCAGACAGGACCTTTGTGAAAAGGGATGGAGCATAACTCAAGGCTTTCCTCAATTGCCCTGGTTATGCCGTCGGACGGTCTCGGGTATTCGTTATTTTGAGTGTAACACCCTGATGTCCCCTCCCCTATCACCGCACGGTCAGGAACCACAAAGTCTGCGATCCGCACCCCTTGCTGGATTGAACCGCACCACCCGAAAAAGAGTATCTTCTTTGCGCCAAGGACAATTAGCTTCTCCAGAATCATCACCGCATACGGAGCACCTATCATAGGCCCTACCAAAGCCATGCCTTGATGGCCGTACGTTCCCCGGTACAACCTGCTCGTCAGAATTCTGCCCGCAGCCCTTCCCTCGATCCCCGTAGATCGGCGAATTAAGGCAAGGTCTTTTCCCATGGCCACCATGACTGCCACAGGACCAATGCTGGGGTCGTTTTTGCCTTTTCTAGGATAGATAATTTCATCTCGCATTATTAACCCGAATTATGCGTTATGGGTGAGCACCGGACGGATTCTTGTCTCTCACAGAGGCCACAGAGTCTCAGAGTTTCTAAGGGAGCGGGCGAGAGACCCCCGCGATCGGTTACACCGGCTTTTGCCCGGTGATCTCACGCAAAAACGGGAATACCTCCCTCTTACAGATAACATCCCACACGTATCTGCGCATCACATTGCGGAACATTTTCAGGGTATTTGTGCGCGCCAGATATTCAATGATCCGTCCGGCAATAGAGAGTGGCGGTTCATCCAGCCCAAAAAAGCATACCCCTTCTCCCAACTCTTGAAATGGCGCGATTTCTGAACAGGCAATAGGCAGCTTGATCATACCCGCTTCCAGAAGCGGCAGCCCAAAGCCCTCGTCTTTACTTGTCATAAGCAGCAAGTCTGACATCAGATAGAGATCCCGGATAAAGATTCGATCGAGAACCAGCTTTGTCCTGTCGCGAAACCTGTATTCCGCCAAGACAGCAATATTGTCCTGGAGGCCAAGCTCGTTGATCCAGTACCTGAGCCTGCGGTAATAGGCCACACCGCGTTCCTCATGGGGATCGTAGGCCCCTGTCAGTATAAAAAGGACATTGTGGCCCAAAAGCTTGATCCCTCGGATGATGTGGATGGACAGCTCCAGGTTCTTTCGCGGGGTAATCCTTGACGGCTGCATTACCACAAGGTCGCGGTTAAACAGGTCAAGTTCCTCCGTTAACCTCACGGATTTCGGGTCAAGGTAGAAAAAGCGTACCGGATCAATCCCGTTGTGTATAACCCTCCAGTGCCCCCCTCCACAATGTTTCCTGAACAGCCTCATTCGTGACTCCGAAATGGTGACATAGTGTATGTTCGGATGCAGGTGCTGAAGGACCACCCAGGGAGAGCTGTTCAGATATTTCGCCGGGCTGGGTTGGAAGTAAGGCGAATCATGGGCCCAACTGACCACGGCCGGGCCTTCTCCTGAATGTGCCAGGCGTCGCAAGGCCAGGGTTAGGGGAAGGTTGAAGGGCATGTGAAGCACATTGTGGGCGAGGATCACATCAAGCTCATGAGACCAATCTTTCAGGATTCTATAAATCCTGTTTGTGGGCCGCTCCAAGGCGCCCTGATGTCCCTTTTTGCATTCTTCGTGGGCCTTCATGATCCGAGCATTCTTGGAACTCAACGCCGGTTCTATACGTACGGAAAAATCTTTCGTGTAAACCTCACCCATGCCGGCCAGCACTGAAACCGAGTGGCCCATCCGGTGAAAGACGCAGGCCTGCTGACTGACGATCTCTTCCACGCCACCAACGATCGGCGGGCAAGAGTAATGCAGAAGCCCGATGCGCAAAGGGGTATCTATCGCCTTCTTTATAGACATAGTACTTAGTTCGCTTCGCTCACAATTGGAATAATGGAATGTTGGAATACTGGAATATTGGGTTAAGAGGAATGAAAACAATTAGAAAATGATTTTTTTCGGCTTCTCATCCCCAACATTCCATCATTCCACTATTCCCTGGCCCAGACCGGGTTTCTTTTTCGGGGGCATTGTCCGACTTCTGTCGCGCCAGGGCGGGCCATCATTCCATATTCATGGCACAGAAAACTGACGTTGAAAGACAAATGATTACAAAGAGTTGTAGAATTTCCGAGACGTTTGGTTACCTAAACGATTCGATCAAGGGCAGTAGTTTCTTCTCCAACACCTCGTATGAGAAATACGTTTTGCCTAGCTCGTAATTGCTTTCAGCCACATCTGTCGAATTTTCTCGTTCCAAAAATAGTTTGATCCGATCAACTACTTCTTGGGTTACAAAGGATTCAAATGGGATAACTTCAAAGCCGCAGGGCTCAATGTCCTCAACAAAGATCGAATAGCGATTTACCACAATCGGTTTTTTGAAGTAGATCGCCTCCAGAAAGGCATTTCCGAACCCCTCATAACCCGAGGGGTAAGTGACCAGGTCGGCATTCTGATAAATATCATCCATCGTATATTTCTTGTCACGCCTAGCGTTAAAACAGTGGGCCGAGCCGACCTTCTCGCCAATGTATATCAGTTCCACGCCGAGCCGGTCAGCGTATTCCAGTACCCTTTGCGCATAGAGGTCTCCTTCGTCACCAGATTCATGGGAGACTACCAGTCTAGGACGCTCCAGACCCATAAGGCTCACCAGTTCAATGGCCCGTTCAATCCATTTACGCGGCACAATTCGCGTAGGTTGAAGTACAAGAGGATCACCATCTTCAAAACCGAGTTCCTCACGGAGCAATTTGCCGTTGGGAGCAGGTCCAGGCGGACTTGCAAAATCAAAGACATTGGGAATAACCACATTACTGATGCCCGTCCGGTAACTCAGTTGCCGTGAAGCCGCAGAATTGATCACCACGTGGCGCATGGACCGTAAGTTCGGCGGAAAGGAGCACTGAAGGTAATCTCGCACTGCGTTGATGAGGAAGCGTCTCCGTTCCCAACTAAAATCGTGGTGATGAGCCACCGTCGGCATCCCTGTTTCAGCTATCAGTTCCGTAAGTGCCAATCCCAGAGGGATATTCATAGGAACGGCCAGGGCATTTTCCGGAATCAGGAGATCAATGTTAAACTGGCGGCAAAACTCGGACAGTCTTGACTTGAGATGATCCTTTAGCTCATGAATCCTTGCAGACAGCGATGCTTTGCGGGTTGTGGTTCCAAAACATGCTGAATGGATCTCGAGAATTTCGGGATCTTCAAAATGGGCCCTGGGCTCCAAAAAAGATCGCTCTTGCGGGGTGTCTAGCTTTCCGGCAAAAAAATAGCACTCGTATCCGTTTCGTTCCAGGACCTGATACCACTTGTACGTTTCCAGCGTCACTCCATCTGTACCAGCAAGGCGTGTAGATACAAATCCAACTCTTTTCATCACAGATCTCCTTATAAAATCGCTTCGCGATTTTATCTAACGTCCCGCTATAAGCGGGACTCAAAAAAAAGGAAAATCCTATACAATTGAGTAGCGAAGCGTAGCGTAGCAAATTCTATACCATACTTGATCAAGGTTGGCTATCTCAAATAAGCCCCAACACACCATTACGCACTCGCTCCTGCCACTCCACAATTGACAACAAATGGTATGCCAGGTAAAAGACCCAATAGGCCATATCGAGCGAAGCGCGATATGGAAACTTGGGCCGATGTGGGCCTTGAGGATTGTTACACAGGCAAGGTCATACATGGAATATGAAGCATACATTAAAGTTGACATTTTGGAAAGCGAGATAGAAGCGCAGCTTCTTGACTCTATCTTAAACGAACGAAGCATTCCTCATCATATACGATCTTACCACGACACAGCGTACAACGGGCTGTTTCAGACCCAGAAAGGCTGGGGACACGTTAGTTGTCCCAGTTCGTGGTCAGAAGAAATAAGGGCCATCCTGTCCGAAATCAGAAAGTCGGGCGTTTGAAATATTCGATATGATTGTTTCAACCTATCAACCCTTTTTCTCCCCTTTTCCAGCATTTTTCTACAAGGCCCTTCTTTCAGATCTGATGGTTATTCTGGATGAGGTTCAATTCCCACTGCGAACGACTTGGATCAGTAGAAATCGTTTCAAAAATGACCAGGGCACCCTGTGGATCACAATCCCGGTACGAAAAAAAGGCCTGGGCTTGCAAAAGATTAACCAGGTGCGAATGTGCTACGAAGGCAACCGGAGGAAAAAGCATCTTGCCAGCCTGAAAACCTCCTATGCAAACGCCCCTTATTACAGGGAGCATCTTGATGTGGTTGAGGAAATGTTTTCGGCAAGATTTGAAAAACTCATCGACCTTAACCTGATGA
>DAOVOU010000226.1 GCA_030629475.1 Desulfobacterales bacterium
ATCCTTAAATTCAAACCACTTCTGATAATGAACCTCGTTTCCAGCAAGGCATTTATCTATGTATGGCTTAATGATTGTATTAAATGTTTCCTCTCCCCAAATATCAGCCACTGTCATACCAAGAATTTCATCTCGCGATTTCTTATGAGATAGGCTGTAGGCTTCATTTACAGCTGCATATATATAATCCCTGTTGATGAGAGTCATGAATTGCCCTGATGTATTGACAATAAACTCATACCTTCGCCACATTTCTAATGAGGCCTTTTGCTCGGTGATATCACGGATGATACCCTGATATCCCAAAATGTTTCTATCATCAGCCTGGCGCATAGTCGCAGTGATAAGGCAGTCCATCTCTGCTCCATCCTTTTTGCGTAGCTTCACTTCAAAGTCTCTGACAGATCCGGTTTTCTCTATCTCCTGCTGAAACATTGAACGGTCATCGACATTAACGTACATCTCCTGGGCTTTCATATCTGTTATCTCTTCTCTGGTGTAGCCAAAGAGATCCAAAAAAGATTGGTTGACGTAAGAAAGTTTGCCTTTGCGGGTGGTAATGTAGATTGAATCAGTAGACTGCTCAGAGAGGGTGCGGTATTTTTCCTCGCTTTCCTTGAGGGCATCTTCTGACTGCTTCATGTCAGTGATGTCGCGGAATATCTCTAGTTTAACTATGCTTCCATCCGGCAACGTCATCGGAGTGTCTATCAGGTCGTAGGTTTTTTCATTCTTAAAAGAATACCATTCCCAGCGCACGGTCTTCCCGGCCCAAACATCCTGATTCTTGCACCAGGGGCAGACCTCATCTCGGTCGTGGAAGTATCTGTAACACTTGACACCTTCATAAGGTCCGAAGTCTTTTATAAGGGCCTGGTTCACATATTGGATGTTATATTCCTGGTTGACGATATAGATGCCATCTTCAATCGATTCAAAGATATTGCGCAAGTTATCCCTTTCAATCCGTAAGGTCTCCTCCACCTGCTTTCGTTCAGTGATGTCTCTAGCAAACTCGACCGCACCGGAAATGTTTCCTCGATGATCCATAATCGGATAGGCAAATATCTCGAAGCTCCTGCCTCCAGTTGAAACTTCATCTTCAGGGGTAGACGTTCGATAGGCAGGGGCTTTGGTTCGATATGTCTCGGCGACCGCACAGCTCGGGCAAATGTCTTTACGGCCCTTCAGAACCTCAAAGCATTTTCGACCAAGGAGCGATTCCTTGTCAGGCAAACCAAATCTCTTTATCAGGGGGGCATTGACATCCGTAAGATTGAAATTGATATCAACCACATTCATGTTATCCTGGACGGCATCGAAGGTAGTTTGCAGCTTTTGGTAAGACTCTCGCAACTCGTCCTGCACCTGCTTGCGCTTCTCGGCTTCTTTTTTTAATTCCTTAACTCTTTGCTCCAATTCTTCATAGGTTGGTTTTTTGAACATTAGAAAATCCTCCAATTATTCAAAATATATAAAGGCTCATAACGTCTTGTATTTTAATACAATGTATGAGCCTTTAACAGCCCCATAAGCTTCTTCCCTTGGCTTTGGTCATGCTTTGAGTTTCTTTGTTTTCTTTCTGGATAAAATAATATTACACATTCTGGACAAATGCTATAACTAAAATCAGGTTATGTGGATTCTGGCCATCTCTTTTATAGCAAATTTTTAATATAAAGAAATCTCTCAAATATTGTAAAACAAAATACAACAAAAACCCCAAAAACAAGTATATTTGATAGGCAGGCCTTAAAAGTCTAGACCCGTTATCCTTATTATCTCAGCCAATGAGAAAAGCATATTAAAGAGAAGGTAGGTAAAAATTGAATATAAACATCTAAAGTGATAAAATGTGTTAATATCCAAGGCTAATAATTTGAATAAATCGATTGCCATTATGCCCAAAATCGAGTAGAAAAAGCCATGAAAAGGCCAACATCTAAGGATACAATAACAGAAAGAAAAATGGGGAGGGAACCGTGAATATGACCACGACCGATTCAACACCCGCACCTAACTTTATTCGAAACATCATCGCTGAAGACTTAAAGGCAAACAAAAATGAAGGTCGGGTTCATACCAGATTTCCACCGGAACCCAATGGCTATCTGCATATTGGACATGCCAAGTCCATTTGCCTCAATTTTGGCCTGGCTGCCGACTACGGAGGGCTTTGCAATTTGCGATACGATGACACGAATCCAAGCAAAGAAGAGCTTGAATATGTGGAGTCGATCAAGGAAGACGTTCGATGGCTTGGATTTGATTGGGAGGATCGAGAGTTCTACGCATCAGACTACTTTGACCAATTATATGAATATGCCATACAACTAATAAAAGCAGGCAAAGCTTATGTTGATGACTTGAGTGCAGATGAGATCCGTGAATATCGAGGCACTTTAACTAAGCCAGGCAAAGAAAGCCCTTATCGGAATCGTACAGTGGAAGAAAACCTGGAGTTATTCGAGCGCATGCAGGCAGGCAAATTCGAGGACGGTTCCCGTGTGCTTAGGGCAAAGATTGATATGGCATCACCAAATCTGAATATGCGGGACCCAGTGATGTACCGAATCCTTCATGCTGAACATCACCGATCGGGCAACAAATGGTGCATCTATCCGACATATGACTTTACCCATGGACAGTCGGACTCCATTGAAGGGATCACCCATTCGATCTGCACCTTGGAATTCGAAGATCACCGCCCCTTGTACGACTGGTTCCTTGACGCATTGAACGTGTACCATCCACAGCAAATTGAGTTTGCCCGGCTCAATCTCAGCTACACCGTGATGAGTAAGCGAATGCTTTTGGAATTGGTAGAACAAGGCCAGGTCACCGGATGGGACGACCCACGGATGCCTACTATATCTGGCTTCAGGAGACGGGGCTACACACCGGAGTCAATCCGAGACTTTTGTGAGCGCATCGGTGTGGCCAAGAGAGACAGTATGGTGGATATAGCGTTGCTGGAGCACTGCGTTCGCGAAGATCTGAATCGAAGAGCTCCCCGTGTGATGGCAGTACTACATCCGCTCCGGGTGGTCATAGACAACTACCCGGAAAACCAGGTAGAAGAACTGGACGCCTTGAACAGTCCGGAAGATTCCAGTATGGGGACACGGAAAGTGCCCTTTTCACGGGTGCTCTACATCGAGCGGGAGGATTTTCGTGAGGACCCTCCAAAGAAGTTCTACCGTCTGGCTCCGGGTCGCGAAGTACGGCTACGGTACGCATATTTTGTCAAATGTGTGGGTGTGGTTAAGGACGAACAAACCGGCGAGGTTGTTGAGCTCCACTGCACCTATGATCCGGAGACACGAGGTGGTGACTCTCCCGAGGGGCGTAAAGTCAAGGCAACATTGCACTGGGTTTCAGCTTCACATTCACTCGAGGCCGAGGTATGTTTGTATGATCACCTCTTCGTCAAACCAGACCCAACCGATAACAAGGATGGTCCTGATTTCAAAACGTATTTGAATCCGAACTCATTAGAGACATTGAGGTCGTGCCGCGTTGAACCAAGTCTGGCAGGCGCAGCACCGGGAAGCCGTTACCAGTTCGAGAGGCTGGGCTATTTCTGCGTGGACTCCGTTGATTCTTCTCAGGGAGCATTAGTCTTCAATCGCACCGCTACGCTCCGGGATACCTGGGCGAAGATCGAGAAGGCGCAAACCAGTATGGCAGGGGTCAAAGAGGCTGAAAAAGAAGCCAAAACTGCCAAACGAGAGGTTGGCGCCCCCTCATCGGATAAACGTGAGGATCTTGAGCCTATCGAGAGAGAAATCACCATTGACGATTTTTCCAAGATAGACCTTCGAGTAGGCATCATCCGTGAGGCCGGCCTCGTTGAAGGGTCAAAGATGCTGATTAGGCTCATGGTCGACCTCGGCGAGGGCCGGCTGCGTCAGACCTTTGCCGGTATCCGCTCTGCCTACCCTGAGCCTGAGAAGCTCGTGGGCAAAAAAGTCATTGTCGTTGCGAACCTGAAGCCACGCCAGATGAGATTTGGCCTCTCAGAAGGTATGGTCCTCTCTGGCAGCGCTGCCGACCGTTTGTCTGTAGCCACGTTCGATGGTGAACCGCTCCCTGGCGACAAGGTCTCCTAAGAGACATTGCAAACACAGGCGAGTACAGGCCGCAAGAGCGCTTTTCGGCCTCCTCCCCACCAGCGCTTTTTCTTAATGGAGACGTGGGTGGGAACTATACTCCAGGCTGACAATCCCTGTGGGCAGCCCAAGAGAAAACAACTTTGGTATTAGCAAGGACCATGAGAATGACCATCAATGACATTAAGGCCTTTGCCATGAAATGCTTTCCCAATGGTTCAAGCAGTCATGCCTGGGAGCACACCCAGCGGGTACGCAATTTGTGCATGCATATCGGGCGCTTTGAAGGGGCGGATACAGAGGTCCTGGAGATTGTAGCCTACCTGCATGATGTAGGTCGCGTCTATCAAGATGAATCCAAGGGCACGATCTGCCATGCAGAGAAAGGCGCAGAAATGGCAGGTGCTCTGTTAGAACAGTACCCGATTTCTGCTGAGCAAAAAAACAATGTCATCCACTGTATTCGATCCCACAGGTTTCGGGGG
>DAOVOU010000080.1 GCA_030629475.1 Desulfobacterales bacterium
CTTTGAGGTCTGGGCCACGTTGTTGGCAATCTCTTTGGTTGTCACAGACTGCTCCTCGATCGCAGTGGCAATAGTGGATACGATCTCATTAACCTCATTGATGACCTTTGAAATCTCTTCGATCTCAGATACAGTGCCGGCCGTCGAATCCTGAATACCTTCAATCTTATTCTTGATCTCTTCCGTGGCCCCGGCTGTCTGCTTGGCCAATTCCTTGATCTCGTTGGCCACGACGGCAAAGCCTTTGCCGGCCTCCCCAGCCCGAGCAGCCTCGATGGTGGCGTTTAAGGCCAGGAGATTCGTCTGTTCGGAGATTTCGGTGATTGTTTCAGTGACCATCCCTATTTCCCTGGCTGCCTTGCCAAGTTCATCGATTTTCGCAGACGCGCTCTTGGCCTGGGAAACGGCTTCACCGGTTATGGAACAAGCCTTCTCCGAATTTTGGGCTATCTCATTGATCGTGGTGGTCATCTGCTCGGCTGCGGTGGCCACCATCCCGACATTGGTCGAGGCCTGTTCCATGGCAGACGCCACAGAGGTCATATTGGAACTCATCTCTTCGGCTGCGCTGGCCACATTGTTTGATCTCGCGGAGGTCTGTTCTGCACCCGAAGACATTTGTTCTGAAATAGCTAACATTTCAGTAGAGGAAGAAGCCAGCGTTTCGCTCCCTGAGAGAATTTCCTTGAACGTATTGCGGAGATTCTCCGCCATATTATTTAGGCATGCACCAATATGGGCAAGTTCGTCTTTTCTTTTGATCTCACGGTGGTAAGTAAGATCGCCTTGGCCTATCTTACTGGTCGCGTCCAGCAGGACCTCAATGCGGGTATTGACCAGTCGATGAAACACGGCATAGATCAGCAGGACCATGATGCCTAGACCCACTGCACCGATCACCATATTCTTGTTGCGGGCTGTACGAATAGCGGCAAATCCCTTTTCGGCCGATAGCCGGATCAGCGCCCCTCCCAATACCTTGCGTGAGCTGCCGTGGCAGTGAAAACACCGGGCGTCGTTCAGGACAGGACGAATGAGAGTGATATAAGGGGTGCCATTGATCGATTCTTCAAACGGCTCCGCCGGGGCCTCTCCGTCTTCGAGCATCCCGGCGACAGCCTTTGCGACAGCCTCGTTTTTCACAAGGGTTTCCACGCTTTTTCCCGCCACATCAGGATTCGTGGCAAAGCAAATTGCCTGGTTGAAACCAAAGACGAAGATGTCCATATCAGGCATTTTCTTCTTGAGCCTTTGAAACTGTTTTCGGACGGCTTCATTGTCGCCTATGGCAAGAGCATCATCCATGCTCCCTTCTACAGACTCGGCCAGCATCTCGCCCTGGTGTTTCATCTCAGCTTTGACCATGGTGTTTTCGCCTCTAATATTCAAAGTGATCATGGTACCCATGACGAGGATAAACACCGTTGACAAAAGAGTTAGCACTTGGACCCACAGGTGTTCCTTGAAATATGCGTGCAGCTTCATAATCTTGCTCCTTTCTGCCTCAATTGAGCGAAAACGCTCAATTACGAGTAGCCGGTTGCCGGCGTCATACTGACCACTGGACATTGATTGCTAAATACTCCTTAATTGTGTTTTGACACAATTAGGGTTCTAATGTGCTCCCCCGTGGATCAGGGGCTTGTAATCAAAGGCCTCCACCCGGTCTGCACTGTGGCAGACATCGCAATCCTTTGCCGTCAGGCTCCCCTTGATGTCTTCCGGTTCGTTGGTTTCAACATGAAGACTCCCTGGGCCGTGGCAGACCTCGCAACCTGCGTCCTTGAGGTGGGGCGTCTCATGTTCGGAGCGGAACCCACCGGGTTTTTTGTATCCAGTGGTGTGACACTCGAAGCAGGTGCGAAACTCTGCCTCCGCGAGACCCTTTCGCATTACCTTGATGTGTTCATAAGAGTGGGCCTTCTTGGCATAGGTCTTAAAGTTTTCATATTCGGTTTCATGGCACTCCTGACAGACCTGGGAACCCACATAGGTCTTTTCCGTCTCAGATCCAGCGTGACGAACGTGCCATCCCCATAACAGAAACGTGGTTAAAAAAAGCATACACACTATAGTCTTTATCCTGATTATTTTAGACATACCAACACCTCCTGTTTGCTATTGGTTGAGCCGGTTTGGCCCGTTTAGCCGGTTGAGCCCGTTGGCCCATTGGCTTGTTTTCATTCTGGTTCCTACGCTCTGCGTCGGAACCCAATCCCCTGAACGCTCCGCGTTTATCATAGGACTAATCCACCTCCGGCGGACCTACGACGAGTTTATATTGCAATCATATCACCTCCCTTTCTTCAGGTAGTTATAAATACTCTCCATGAGCTTTTCCTTGTCCAGCTTGATCTGATAGTCGTCTATGCCGACCGCTTTTCCTCTGACGACATCTTTATCTCCGGCCAAACAGGTCAGGGCAATGACCGGCAGGTGGGAAAATTGCTCATCTCCCCTTATCTTTTCCGTAAGGCCCAGGCCATCCAGGTTTGGCATCTCGATGTCGGTAACGATCATCGCTATTTCATCGGTGTGCGCCTGAAGAAGATTCCATGCCACCACACCATCTTCTGCCTCAATGACGTTGTAGCCATCATCTTCAATAAAGGTCCTGACGTGGTTCCGGAAGAAATCAGAGTCCTCGACCAGGAGAATGGTGGTGGCCTTACCATTGGTGGATACCTGAATGGGCTGCCGCTTTTCAAACCAGTCCGGATTCAGCGTCTCCATGAAACCAAAGAGATCGACAAAAAGGGTGGTGTAGTCCCCTATAATGGCAGAGCCCATGATCCCCGGCTGCTTGAGGGTACTGTCATCAATCTGAACAGATACGTCTACAGCGTCCACCGGCGTGGTGGCCAGGAGACCGACTTCTCTGTCAGTGATCTTGAAGACAATCACTGCAAGCTCTTCCTTGTCTGCCAGAGGTTTGACGTTGGCAACCTCCTCGATGGCAAAGAGGGGAAGGCTTGCTCCCCGGTACTGAACGACCCTTTTCCCCCCAACCTGCTCGATATCTGCGACCTTGATCTTTTCAACACGTTCCACCAGACCTAGTGGAGCGGCAAATTGTTCATCTTCGGCATTCCTGAAGACCAACAAGGCTTGCCTGTCCTTCATAACCTCTCTGGCCTCTCCGGCAACCTCTGCCGCTCTGTCTGTGCCTTCCACGGACGTCAATTGGGCCATCCGGGCAAGACCAGCCACATCCAGTATGAGAACCACATGGCCATCACCCATAATGGTCGCCCCGGCGTACCCCTCACAATGCTTGAGATGGCGGCCCAGAGGCTTGACCACAGTTTCCTGCGAGTCGTGTAACGCATCAACGACCACCCCGTACCCGACCGCTCCGGCGTACACCACCGCGATGTTGACAGCACTGCTGGCATGGTAGCGCCGGTCATTTGGATTGCGGCCCGCCCTGGCGCGACGTGATTGGAGGGGGCTGCTGCCCCCGTAAGTCAGGTCTGGGCCAGGGATTGCGGATTGTGAGTGGTCAGTTGCCTCTTGTGATTCGCTCATTGATGATTTGGCATCACTCGTTTCTCGTTCTTCATCGCTGTTCACTGTCCACTGTCCACTGTCCACTGATACCGGGCTCTTCCTCGATCTCCTGTCGGCTATATTTTTGCGGCGGTCCGGCTTTTCCTCCGCGTCTTCCGGATCAATATATGTCCGCTCTATGCCAAGCACATCGACTAAACGTATGAGAGGAAGGAGGCGTCCTCGAAGTCTCACGACCTCGGCATCTCCTACTACTTCTATTCTGTCCTTAACCTCAGATGCCGAAATTCTCAGAAGTTCGTCGAGATTTACCTGGGGTATGGCGTAGCGCTGTACCCCGACTGAAACTATCTGGCTCGGGATGATAGCCAGGGTAAGGGGAAGCTTTATGCGAATAGTTGTTCCCTCTCCAGGCTGTGAATCTATGTCTATCACGCCTCCGAGCCTATCCAGGTTGGTCTTGACCACATCCATACCCACGCCACGGCCAGAGACATCGGTCACCTTTTCGGCTGTGGAAAAGCCAGGCAGGAAAATCAGGGTGATCTTTTCCTTGGCCGACATCATCCCTGCCTGTTCTTTGGTAATCAGGCCTTTGGCTATGGCTGATGATGCCAATTTATCTCCGTCCAGACCCCTGCCGTCATCAGTAATCTCGATGTTGACCTGGCCAGCCTCGTGATAGGCCCTGAGAAGAATCTGGCCTGCCGGCTGTTTGCCCGCTTTGCGTCGAACATCCGGGGTTTCTATGCCATGGTCGACTGCGTTTCTGACCAGATGGGTCAGGGGGTCGCCCAGCCCCTCAATGATGGTTTTGTCCAGTTCGACCTCTTCCCCCTCCACGGTTAATTCAATCTCCTTACCTAAATCCCTGGCGAGATCTCGCACCACCCGGGGGAATTTGCTGAAGATCTTTTCTATCGGCTGCATCCGGGTGAGCATGATAGCCTCTTGAAGCTCAGAGGTGATGAGATCTATCCGCTGGCCGGCAACTTCCAGGGAATGTTCATCGCGAGAGGATATACTCTGAAGCAACTGGTTGCGGCTCAGTACCAGTTCTCCGGCCAGAGTCATCAGAGAATCAAGGAGACTCACATGAACACGGAGGCTGGTCTCGGGCTGAGAGGGTTTGATCTCAAGGCCTGGGACCGGTTCTTCTTGCTGGGACTTTGGATCCGGCTCAGCCTTCTTTACAAGGCCCCGTGCCGGTTCCGTCCCCTCTGCTGGCTCCGCCTTTCCCGTATCTGCCACAACCATCCCTTCGCCTAGAGTGTGGATGCGACTCTCATCGATGTTGATCAGGCCGTCGACCATATCCGGTTCGATGATGGAGGCAAAAAGGACCAGGAAGGGAAGACTGTTGGCAGGGGGGTCATCCTCGAGGAGGCCCACTGCGCTTATATCAACCTTGCTCTCCAGGATGATGCCGCTTTTTTGCATCTCTTTCAGAATATCAAGCGGCGTTTTGCCCTTACGGTGGACGTCATGAATGAAATCGTATTCAATGAGATAAATGAACTTGCCACCCTTTCTGGCCCGGGAAATATCAAATTCGGGTAGCGTGAAAACACTTTTCCCATCGGGGAGGCAGATATCCACCATTTTGGATACGCTCTGTCTTGCCTCCGGTGTTAAGGAAGCGGTTGTCAACTCTGTAAGAGCAACCGTATGCTCCGAGATGTCGATCTCATCGCTTTGGCCGACATTGCTGATAAGGTCCCGCAGCTTATCAAAGGCCAGAAGAAGTATATTGATGATTTCCGGGTTGGGAGCAATCTCCCTGTTGCGGATTAGCCCCATCACGTTTTCTATCTTATGGGCCAGGTCCTTAATGTTGTTGAGGCCCAAAAAGCCTGCCCCGCCCTTGATGGAATGGGCAGCCCGAAAAGCGCTGTTGACCAGGTCTTCATCTATGTCTGCCCCTGCCTTTTCAATGGCCAACAGGTCATTTTCAATATCGGCCAGATGCTCCAGTGATTCCTCTACATACGAATGTAATATTTCGTCATCTTCCATGCTCATTGTCCTCCTCCTGTCGAAGTGACCTAAAGTGCCTAAAATTAAACGTCTCGGAATTTCTACAACTCATTGGAATCACATATCTTTCAGTGACGGTTTTCTGCGCCATCAATATGGAATAATGGAATGGTGGAATAATGGAATGGTGGGGATAAAAGGCCAAAAAAATTATTTCTAGTTTGTTCTTATTCCTCTTAACCCAATATTCCAGTATTCCAACATTCCATTATTCCAATTGTGAGCGAAGCGAACTAAGAGCTATAGCTTTCATGTTAACATGAATGTTATTCTTGAAACGCGTCTTGTTTCTCGCCTAAAATATCTCGGAAATTCTATCCGCGTATCCGCCTGCAGCCTATCCGCCTCTGGCGGAACGGAAAATCATAGGCTATTAAGGCAACTAAGCCTAGTCCAAACCTATCCTTTTTAAACTTTAGCTCACTTTAGCTCACTTTAGCTCACTTGTTTCACCTCAAAATGCTGATCCAATCGCATGGTCTTAAAAAGCCCGTAGATATCTTTGGAGACATTGGTCACCGCCAATCTTCCCCCAGCCTTGCTCAGGGAATTATGGGTAGCGATCAGTACGCCAAGGCCTACTGAGTCGATCATCTCCACGCGGGTGAGGTCTATGATCACCGGTGTGGCTCCCTTCTCTACGATTCCGAGCAGCTTTTTTCTAAGGGCATTCGCCGTGGAGGCGACTATGTCTTTGCCAGGTTTGATGATTTTTTGTCCCGCCTTTTTCTTAGCTTTTGCCATGAGTCTCTCCTTTTGCTTGTTTGACCCATTCCTCAACCTCTTCCCTTCTAAACTTCCACAGACGGCCCAGGCGATATGCAGGCAGCCGCCTGTGTTGGATCCATTTGTAGGCCGTGTCCCGACTTATGCCAAGATATTCACAGATCTCATCCACAGACAGCAATCGATCCTTCATTGTCTTGTCACCCTTGACATTATACTTTGGCCTGAAACGATGGTTTGCCCGAAGTTATTGCGTGGCTAAAAAATTAGCCAAATCTTACTTAATCAAGATTTGTGCCACTTGATACAAGAGACCAGGGGTCGGGATCAGTGACCGTGTCTGTAAGAGGAATGTTCATACCTGGTCTGCATCCTGCGTCTAGGCCATGGGTTGGGCTGGGACAATGAAAGGCAAGATATGAGGGATAAGAGGCCCCTTTTTCGGGATGTGGAACAAGCCTGTCACCTTTTTGACAGCATATTGTCGGTTTCTTGGCGCTACAAGCCGATGTAACCCGGTTTTTCCCGTCAAGAACATCTTTCCTTTATTCACCCTTCTCCAGTCTTTCTTCCCTGTAACTGTAAAAGAGGTCGTGTGTTATCCCCCTGCTTATCAAGAAGTTCAGCACATCGGAGGGCTTGAACTATATAGCTTCCACTACTCAACTATTTACTTGACAGTTGTCCCTCACAGGTATAACGAATCGCCTATGGGTCGCAAGAAGTCTATAACAGTGATCGAATTCATCGTTAGCCATGACGGGAAAAACTGGATAGCAAGGAATGATTGGCTATCTGCACAGGCTTCGACGTTAGAAGAGCTGGATAATGAATTGAAAAAACTGGTGAAACAGAAGGGCTACCTTGAACCGGGTAAGAAGCTCGATTTGTTTATGGCATTTGACAATTCCACTATTCCCCAGGGGATGTGTCAGTATAGCCAGCATTATTTTAACAGAATCATACGGGTTGAGAATTATTTTACAATCGTCAAAGTCGCTGTCAAGGTCGTCGGACCGGCCGGGGGAGCGTTCAGCTTGACACCCAAAAGGCGCACGCATATAAAAGGGTGACCTATGGCGGATTTCTAGGAAATCTAAACAGAATCATCCGGCGCGATTGAAGGGCGACACCCTCGCTACTCAGGCCGCGGCTGGCGTTCTCATTCAAATATGCGGAGGCGATAAATGGAAGAGAAGCAAAAACCTCGAAGCGATTTGCTCAGTGACGAAGACTGGTGGACGGTTTGGTTCGCTATCTTTATCATCCTCATCGCGACGCTGTACGGATTTCTGTACCAGGCCAAGAAGCTGTCCGAGATTGCCGCTCCGAAGATGGGGACCTGGGTCTCGAACCCACTGGACGCCTTCAACAAGGGCGCGAAGAAAAAGATCAAGCTGGGCGCGGCGGTCACGGTCGCCGACGTGGTGGAAAAGATCAACGGGCTCAAGACCGATGTCAAGGCGGAGCTTGTGCCAATCAATCCGCCTTCGCCGGCCAAGGTGCCCAACGCATTTCCGCTCAAAGAGCTCGAACCTTCAAAGGAAGCCAAGGCCGTGCAGTCGGGCGATTCCGGGAAAACCGAAGCAGGGGATTCGCCCGCGCCGTCAGAATCCGCAAAGCCGCAGCCTGCTCCGCAACCTGCCAATTACAGGCTGGTCATCTCTTCA
>DAOVOU010000030.1 GCA_030629475.1 Desulfobacterales bacterium
GTTGAGTCGTTTTCAATCCTTGGCCCAGACCTGCCTATGCACTTAGGAGGCTGACTCAAGGAGTTGCGCCAGGGATAGGCTAACCACTCGACTAATCGACTACTCAACTATTCAACCAACTATGTACCTCTACAAATCTACGGAGCAACTCTGGCTTTTCTACCAAAACGTGGTTGCATTGTAAATGGGTAAGGTGTATATTGCATTTCGGATTTCGGCTGCGTATCATTTTGATATAAATTAAACGGGTTACAAGAGTTGTTTATCCAAGGTATTTGCAATTATTTATCTCTAAATCTGTAGCATGCGCGGCAATGGCGGGCAGGACTATCTGATCCGCCGGAGATGGACGACCATTCAGGTCAAAATCCGAAATCCGAAATCCGAAATGTTGTGCATACAGGAGGTATGAAATGGAGGAAGAAAAGGTCGGAAAGGTGCAAAAATTTTTTGCCAAACCGAATGTGGCGGCTATTGAAGTTACTGCTGGTCTGCTTAGAATTGGGGATAGACTCCACTTTAAGGGCCACACGACCGATTTTGAAGACACCATCACCAGTATGCAGGTGGAAAAAGAGCCCATCGAGGAGGCAAAACCGGGAGATCTTGTCGGAATTAAGGTCAAAGAAAGGGTGCGAGAACACGATATTGTCTATAAAGTTGCAGTTTGATCTTCGTTTCGGCCAATTTCTCTAATCCCCCTCACGCCACTCCTTTTCCCCAGTGGGAAAGGAGGAATTTTTGGCAAACTGCTGTTATTCTAGTTTCGGTAACTCTACCTTAAGATATAAAGGTATTTCTTTCCCCTCTTTAAGCAAGCTATAACTTGACTTGAATCGTTCATCAGGAAATTCATCAATTATTTTATATGCAATTCTATGCCCTTGAGTAAATCTGTTTGGTTCTACAAATTTGTAGCCCATACTTGATAGCCAATCTTCGGGGGCGAATTCCTTTCCCTTTTTCAGGAATGCCTTGAATGAGATCAAATCTCTTCTGGGATCTGCTTCTGGATCTTTACTAGTTCTCGGCCCTTTAATATTATATCCCTCATTGAGCAACTCTTCCAGGTAATCAAGCTTGTTTATTGGTCCAACCGTCTTGCTATCATTCATTTCATCACCTATTGCCGTCAAAGCCTTAGGGCCTGATAAAGCTCTTTTGCATGATAAGAACTGCGCACAAACGGTCCACTGGCAACTTCAGAAAAGCCCACCTTAAGAGCGGTCTCCTTCCAGTGATCAAATTCTTCGGGATGAATAAAGCGATCAACTTGCAAGTGTTCCCTTGTGGGCTGAAGATATTGACCCAGTGTCAGAATGCAGCAGCCCGCATCAAGAAGGTCCTGTAGCGTTTTTTTGACTTCTTCGGAAGATTCTCCCAGGCCGAGCATGAGGCCCGACTTCGTGGGAATGGTGGGGTCGTACTGTTTAGTTCGCTTGAGCAATTCAAGTGAACGACGGTAGACGGCTTTTGGCCGAACCAAGGGATAAAGACGCGGGACGGTTTCAAGATTGTGGTTCAAAACATCGGGATGAGCCTCCACGACCGTCTGAAGGGCACCCGTATTCCCTTGAAAATCGGGTGTCAAAACCTCCACAAAGGCATCGGGCGTTCTTTTACGAATTTCTTTAATTGTTTTTGCAAAAAGACTTGCCCCGCCGTCAGGGAGATCGTCCCGGGTGACAGAGGTGATGACCACGTAGCCCAATCCCATGTTTTGTGCAGCTTCGGCAACCCTGGCCGGTTCTTCGGGATCGGGTGGGCCTGACGGTCCGTGGTCAACTGCGCAGAAACGGCAGTTGCGCGTGCAACAGGGCCCCATAATCAGAAAGGTTGCAGTCCGCCGGGAAAAACACTCCCAGAGGTTGGGGCACCTGGCCTCCTGGCACACTGTGTGAAGCCGGCTTTTCTTTAGGAGAGCCCTGACTTTTTCATATGCGGATCCCGTTGGAAGACTCCGCTTTAACCAGCGAGGCTTTCGGGCATGCATTTTCGACCCTTTCTACAAACCGCGGGATTTCCCACAACACATTGTTTTGAATTTCTGATTTCGATCATTTGAATTTGTTTCGTGTTTCTGATTTCGCATTTCGAATTTGACGGCGTCATCATCATCGCGCTGTAAATTCTGTGAGTACTAAACTGTTACCTTTGTAAAAGCGCCTGCAATTCTAATAGGCTTGTCATGATAAGCTCAACCCCGAAAACCGCCTCGACGTGACGTTTAACGCTCTCGCGTACTTGATTCATGGATACTTTACGGGAAAGCTCCCGCTCCATTGATGTGGTCCCTATATCCTGAAGACCGCAGGGATTTATCCAGCCGAAAGGCTTCAGTGAGAGATTCACGTTAAATGCAAGGCCGTGGAAGCAAACTCCCCGGCGAATAGCAATTCCGACACTCCCCAGTTTGTTATTGCCGACCCATATTCCCCTATTAATCGGATTCCTCTCAGTCTTAATTTCCCAGTCCAGAGCGGCCCGAATCATGACTTCTTCGAGATTTTCAACGTAATCGCTTACTGCCAGCCTGGCTACTCGCAGATCAATGATCGGATACATAACGAGCTGGCCAGGGCCGTGAAAAGTAATGCTGCCGCCGCGCTCCACCTGGATCACGGGAATTCCTGCTTTTTCCAGAAAATCCGCGGACACCGCCAGGTTGTTCAACCCGCCCCTGCGACCAAGGGTGAAAACAGGGGGATGTTCCAATAACAAGACAGCATTTGTGTCAATGATTTTGTCTTTTCTTGCAGCCACAAGCTGACTCTGAAGATTCCATGCCTCCCTGTACCCTGTGGCAGGGAGCTCAATGCAGAGCCATCTTTTGTTGTAGGCGTTCATAGGTTCAGAGTTCACCGTTGAGGGTTACCTTTCTGTAGGCGTTCACAGGTTCAGGGTTCACCGTTCAGATTTTCGGTTAACCCTGAACCCTGAACCTCTGAACCCGTGAACGGTTACGAGAATAAAAGGCTTACGCCTTAACTCCCCGGGCTGGAGTTATCCCGCAAGACATGGCTTCCGCGCTGCTGCTACTTCATCCAGTCTTTTTACTTTGCAGCGTTTCGGTGCGTCATGCAGCCGGTCAGGGTCTTGCCTGGCCTCGTTTACAATGGCTTTGAATGCTTCAATGAACTGATCGATCTCTTCTTTGGACTCTGTCTCAGTCGGTTCGACCATGATCGCACCGTCTACCACCAGCGGGAAATAAACAGTGGGCGGATGAAATCCGTAATCCATAAGTCGCTTGGCCATATCCAGAGTCGTCACTTTGCCGGCCTTTTGATGTTCATCTGAAAAAACGCATTCATGCATACACGGTCTGTCGTAGGCAAGATGCAGTGTCCCTTTTAGCCTTTCCTTGATATAATTTGCGTTTAACACAGCAAGCTGGCTGGCCTTTTTCAGATTCTTTGGCCCCATGGTGCGAATATAACTGTACGCCTTTATCATGACACCAAAACTCCCATGAAAGGCTGCAACCTTGCCTACGGATTCAGGATAATCTTCAGCAAGGACATATCTGCCGTTTTCCTCGATCACGCGGGGAACAGGCAGAAATGGTTCAAGTTCGCTTTTGACACACACAGGACCCGAACCTGGTCCTCCTCCCCCGTGTGGCGTCGAGAAGGTCTTGTGCAGATTCAGGTGCATCACGTCAACCCCGATTTTGCCCATTTGTACTATACCCATGACAGCATTCATATTTGCCCCGTCACAATAGACCAGCCCGCCCTTGGCGTGGACGATTTCGGCTATTTTCTGACTGTTTTCTTCAAAAAGACCGAGCGTGTTAGGGTTAGTTACCATGATTCCGGCCGTGTCTTCGTCCATGACCTCGGCGACGGCCTCTACGGAAAGGATTCCCTGTTTATTGGATCTCACAAGCACAGGACGGTAACCGCAGAGGGCTACACTGGCAGGATTTGTGCCGTGCGCAGTATCCGGGACAATGATCTTTGAACGCTGTGCCCCCTTCTTTTTGTGAAAGGCGTAAATAAGGAGAATTCCCGTAAGCTCTCCATGGGCTCCTGCCGCAGGCTGAAGGGTGGTTGCGTCCATACCGGTGATTTCGGCAAGGTATTGCTCAAGCTCAAACATCATCTTGAGCGCCCCCTGGGACAGACTGGCAGGAAGGAGGGGATGGGCCGTTGCAAAACCCGGAAGGCTTGCCTGTCTTCCATTGGTTTTCGGACTGTACTTCATGGTGCATGAGCCCAAGGGGTACATGCCGGTATCCACCCCGAAATTCCACTGGGACAACCTGGTATAATGACGCACCACATCAACCTCGCTCAAATCCGGAAAGTCAGGGCCTTTGCCTGTGAGTTCCTGGTCCAGAGGGCAGGATTCAACGTCACGCCGGGGAAGGGAAAATCCGCATCTTCCCTTTTTTCCTTTTTCCCAAAGCAGCGACTCATTTAGTATCAGGCCTGTGGTACCTACAGATTCCTTCATGATTTAACCTCCCTAACCAGCGCATCCATGTCGTCCCTGGACATGGTTTCCGTTACACACAAAAGGTAGTGGTTGGCAAGCTCAGGATAGTAGGGTGCCAGAGAAATGCCTGGTACGATCTTTTTCTCCAAAAGGCGCTCGTAGGTGGCCTCAAAGCCATCAGGGAATTCCACGACGAATTCGTTGAACGTGGGGCTGTCAAAGGTGATGGTAAATCCCGCTTTTTTGAGTTCTTTCTTAAGATATTCGGCCTTGTCATGGTTGAGTCGGGCAAGTTCCCGTATCCCCGTACCCCCCACAGAGGCCATATACATGGCGGCCGCCAGCGCACAGAGGCTGTTGTTGGTGCAGATGTTGGAAGTCGCTTTTTCCCGGCGAATATGCTGCTCCCTGGTGGCAAGGGTCAGAACAAAGCCTCTTTTTCCGTCCAGGTCTTTGGTTTGGCCAACCAGGCGACCGGGCAAGCTGCGCATGAATTTCTTTGTGCTTGCGAGCATCCCGAGTGCTGGTCCGCCAAAGGAACGGGGAATACCGAGGCTTTGACCTTCTCCGCATGCAATGTCGCCCCCCTGGCTTCCGGGGTTCTTTAGGAGCCCGTAAGCAAGGGCCTCTGTAAAGGAAGCAATAAAGAGCGCCTCTTTATCATGGGCCTTTTCCCCAACGGCCTGAAGGTTCTCAATGCATCCGAAAAAGTTGGGTGACTGAACCGCCACGGCTGCAAGATCGTCCATATCATCAAGCTCGGCAAGATCGGTTACACCGTTTTTCAGATAGCCAAGTTCCACCACTTCATAACCGGTGGGCTCGAAATAGGTCTTTACTACTTGACGATATAGGGGATGAATCAGGCTTGAAGTGGCGACTTTTTTTCGTCTCGTTACACGAATGGCCATGAGCAGTGATTCTGCCAGGGCCGTGGCACCATCATAATGGGATGCAGTTGCTATTTCCATGCCCAGAAGCCGGGCAGCAAGGGTCTGATACTCATAAATCGCCTGGAGTGTTCCCTGGCTCATTTCCGGCTGGTAGGGGGTATAGGATGTCACAAACTCGGAGCGACCCAAGAGATAAGACACCGACGCAGGAATAAAATGCTCATAACTACCTGCTCCCGCGAACACTCTGTATTCCGGGGAGACGGCCATGCTATGGGAAAGGGCCTCCATATGATCGTTCAATTCCCACTCGCTCAACTGCTCCGGCAGATTGAGATCGCCCTTGCAGCGGCAATCCTCGGGGACTATCGAGAAAAGGCCGTCAAGATCGTCAACCCCCACAACCTGAAGCATTGAAGCAATATCTTCACTGGTATGAGGTAAGTAAAGCATTTACTCTGCTCCTTTCAGCTTTTCCAGGCAAGCTTCATTGGTCATGAGAGCGTCCATTTCAGATAGATCGCTGGGATTGACCTCAACGAACCATCCATCGCCGTATGGGCTTTTGTTTACCAATTCGGGCGATTCTTCAAGGGCCGTGTTTACAGCAATAATTTGTCCGCCGACCGGCAAGTAACATTCGCAAACTGCTTTGACTGATTCCACGGTTGCGAATTCTTGCCCCTGTTTAAAGGTATCACCAACCTGGGGCAGTTCCACAAAAACAATATCTCCGAGCTGATCCTGGGCATAGTCGTCAAGGCCGACCCTTAACTTATCGCCCTCAAGCCTGGCCCATTCATGATCTTCTGCATAGCGAATATCATCGGGCAGATTCAACTCACTGATTTCTTTCATGACCATCCCTCCCTTTTCTATAGCTTTTAAGATAATCTTTTTGGGGTAAATGAATATATACTTTTTGAAAATCTTTTCAGCATTTCAATTGAGTCAAACGGTTGCGGTTGAGCAGCTCGTATCGGGATTCGTAGTACGGTTACGGATAAAGGTCAACGCAACCGAGTGACGCCAGACGTACTGTTCTCAAGGCGCAAGCCGCAAACGAGCAGCGCAACCGAATAACGTATAACGAAAACGGCAACCCCAAAATCTTTTTCTGTGAGACTATACATTGTTCTTGTAAATATCGCGGTGTTGATAGACTCTTTGATGTTTTAGTAATCTGATACTGGATGCTTGATGCTGGATACTTGTGAAAGGTTTATCGATTATCACATACTACATCCGCATGCAAATACCACATTGAAATTTGACCAAAATTTGGAATTTTTGACAGCCTGATGTTCGATGCTGGTTTCTGCATACTGGATGATCCGTCTGAACTTAGGGGCTTCGCCCCAATTGGTCGAGTAGTCGAGTCGTTGAGTAGTTCCGCCTTGGGCTGATCAAGCTCGATTTTCTGAACATACCAAGCTGTTGACGAATCTTCTCAAGGCTGATACATCCAGGACTCTGATAAAAAAAGGCTAACTACAGGACAAAAAAATTAGACGGGATAGACAGGTTAATCCTGTCGAAAAAATGTCCTGTACTTGGAAAGAAAGGACATCATTGATGAGCGAACTTGAACGAACCGTTTTATACGATCGGCACGTGGCCCTGGGTGCCAAGATAGTGGAGTTCTGCGGCTGGGAGATGCCCATCTTCTACCCCACCGGCATCGTGGAGGAGCATCTGGCCACCCGCAAGAGGGCTGGGCTTTTTGACGTCTCCCACATGGGCCGGTTTATCGTCCGGGGTGCCGGTGCCCTGAGATTTCTTCAGCACGTCTTGAGCAACAACGCTGAAGCATTAGACATCAGAGAGAGGGGTGCTCAATACACCATCATCTCCACCGAAACAGGCGGGGCTGTGGACGACGCGTATCTATATCGCTTTGTCGAAGACGAATATCTGTTGGTGGTCAACGCGGTTAACCGCGACAAGGACTGGAATCACTTCCAGTCACTTTTAAAGGATTTCGACGACGTTGAACTGATCGACCGCACCGAAGAGGTCGTCATGCTTTCGCTCCAGGGGCCGACGTCGCGTCAAATCCTGGAAGAGATCATAGAGTCCGGCCCGCTCCCGGAGCCGATGCGAAACGCCGTGAGCATGGTGACGATTTCCGGTGCCTGGGTAAAAGTGGCCCGCACCGGCTACACGGGCGAGCCATTGTGTTTTGAGCTCTTTGCCAACCGAGACGACGGCCCCATGCTGTGGGACCGGATCGTAGCCAGGGGGGCAATGCCTATCGGCCTTGGCGCACGGGATACGCTCCGCCTGGAAGCCGCCCTGCCGCTCTACGGCCACGAGTTAGGTGAAGACCCCGAAGGCAAGGAGATCCCCATGATGGCCTGTCCTTTGGCGAAGTTCGCTGTGAGCTTTTCGCCCCTGAAAGGGGGTTTCCTGGGCCGTGCGGACCTATCCAGGCAGCATGAGGCCTTAAAGAAAATCATCTCCCGTGATTACTCGCTCATCCATGACTTGCCCCGTGTGATCAAGTCGATCGCAGTGGCAGGGCGAGGCGTTGCCCGCGAGGGGTCCAAGGTGTTTAAAGGCGACAAGCACGTCGGCTTTGTGACCAGCGGCACAATGGTCCCCATGTGGACCGTAGACGGCGAAGGGCTGGACTCCGCACAGACCGACGAGCGGCAGTTGCGCTCCATCTGCCTTGGCTATATCGATAGCGACATCGTCCAGGACGACAAACTCACCATCGAGATCCGCGGCAAAGCGGTTGATGCCGTGGTGGTGCCGTTCCACATGCGCTCCGATGCCCCGCCGTATGCACGGCCGATCGTCTTCGATCACGAAATACGAAAAGAGGAACTGCCGACCGGCAATGCGCCAGCCACGGCCCTCGGGCTGCTTGAAAAGGCAGTGGAAAACACCCACTGGCGACAAAGGGAGTGCATCAACCTCATTCCGTCCGAGATGACGATTTCTCCCATGGTCCGGCTGCTGTCGGTGATGGACCCGGCCTTCCGCTACGCCGAGCACAAGAAGGCAATAGCATTCTACGATGCCAACATCTTCTATTACCAGGGCACCGAGTTCATCGGCGAGGTCGAGCGGATGCTTGAAAAAGAAATGCAACAATTCCTTGGCTGCGAGAATGTGGAAACACGCCTCATTAGCGGCCAGATGGCAAACACCGCTGTTTTCAGCGCCATGGTCGATTACATCAATCGCACCGACCGCAAGGCTGAGCCCCGGCGGATTCGCCGGGTGATGAACAACCATATCGGCAAGGGCGGCCACCTGAGCGCCCAGCCCATGGGCGCACTGAAGGACTACGTGGCCCGGGACCCGCGCACGGAGCGTCCGGCCGTGATAAATTTCCCTGTGCTGGCCGACAACCGTCACAAGATAGATGTACCGGTCACGCTGGAACTGATCGATCAGTACCGGCCGGAGCTGATCATTTTCGGAAAGAGCATGGTCCTGCACAAGGAGCCGGTCGCCGAGATCCGTAAGTTCCTCGACGCCCAGGACATCGATGCTGTGGTAATGTACGACATGGCCCACGTGCTGGGACTCATCGGCCCGCACTTCCAGCAGCCCTTTACAGAAGGGGCCGACATAGTTACCGGATCGACGCACAAGACGTACTTCGGGACGCAACGAGGCGTCGTGGGCAGCCGTTTTCAGGAGCACGAAGAGCGTTACGACCTTTGGGAGGCTCTGCTTCGGCGGGCCTTCCCCGGATCGGTCTCCAACCACCACCTTGGCACCCTGCTCGGCCTGCTCATGGCCAGTTACGAGATGAATCACTTCAAGGACCAATACCAGCCTAAGGTCATCGCCAATGCCAAGGCATTCGCTCGGGCGCTAAACGACAGTGGACTGAACGTGGCCGGAGACCCGGCCATCGATTTCACCGAAACCCACCAGGTAGTAGTAAATGTGGGCTACGGCCGCGGGCCGGAAATTGCCAGGCGACTCGAAGCTAACAACATCATCTGCAACTACCAGGCGAACACAGACGAAGAGGGGTTTACTGCCTCCGGGGCTCTCAGGATGGGCGTATCGGAGATGACCCGCTTCGGCATGGAAGAAGACGACTTCCGCGCCCTGGCTGTGCTGATCCATGACGTGGTGATAAATGACACCAATGTCGCTGATCAGGTCAAGGCGCTCCGGAAACGATTCCGTGAACTCCGGTTCTGCTTTCGTGGCGACGAATACGCTGACGTTCTGCAAAAGCTGCACGAGCTTTTGTAAGCTGTATGTATGAATAAAAGCAACATAATAAACTTTGAACCCAAACAACGTCTTCTTGAAAAGGTAGACTCGTATATCGAATCAGTAGAACTCTTTTTGGAAGAAGAGGATAAAGGTGTGCCCCTGCTTCTAAAGGCACTCAAATATGCTGATGACAAATTGAAGCACAAGATAATATTTCTCTTGGGTAGTTTCGCCAAACAGAAGGTGGCCTGGCCCCTATATCAGATGATGATTGATCCTGACGAAAATGAAGAGATTCGCCACTTCGCCTCTATCCAGCTCAGCGTTATTTCCCCTTTTCTTCAAGACCATCAACCCCTAATAGATCGCCTTCTCGAAGACATCAAGAGTCCTGATCCTGAACTACGACTGCATGCTGCTTTTGCATTGGGATGGGAAGGCAACACCCAGGCCGCCATTCCTCTCATTGAGCTACTTTACGACTCTGACATTGAGGTTCAGGCAACCGCGGTCAATGCCCTCTCCAATCTACGGGATGACCGTATCCTTAGCCTGATGCTGGAACGATTGGAACACGGACCCATGGAACAAAAAAGAACTATCCTTTTTAATCTATGGCGTTTTTATTCCAAGCGGGAAGAGGTGGTGTCCATTTATCTCAAATACCTGGATCATGAAGACTCCGATCTTCGTTTCGATGCCCTGGTACTCCTTGCAACGATGACCGAGGCTATGGAACATATAGCAACATATCGTAAATGTCTAGGTGACAAAGACCCCCGTATTCGGGTTTTGGCTTTAAAGGAATTAAATGAAGCCAGTAGAGAGGACCTGCTTGGATTTAAAGAAGAGATTCAACACATGCTTTCGGACCCTGATATGGCGGTCAAGCGGGCGGCTGTAAAACTTTGCAAGAAATTATAGGTTCGAAAGCGCGGTACCATCACACTCCCGGTAACAATACGGGAGCAAATCAAAAAATGGCAAACTTCCTTACAGTCGAAGATTCCCCGCAGCTTCCTGCGGGAAGCTTCAAAAAAACAGATTAAAGATATCAAAAGACTCTGAGCCCCATTAGATACTTTGATAGCGAAAGGGGGTAAAACGTATCTACAGTGGTGTATTGGTGTGAACTCACAAATGAACTTTCTGTCTTATCTAACGGGGTAAACCTCTGTGGGCTCCGTGAGAGATAAGGAGGCAATAAGATTGGACCTAAAACGCCTGGTTTGGGATTACCCGCATCCTCTAAAAGATGATCTGTGGAGGGCCAGAAAGATCGCCGAGCTTTTCCCTTTTGTCCTTGAAAAGCTTACCGAGGAAGACAAACAGATTCTGCTTCAACACCTTGATAACATTAATGTTCCTGATGAGAGGAAGGAATTTATAAGGATGGTGTGCGGTGGAAAACAGGATACTGAGTGAAAAGCAGAAGGTACTAATAGAGATCCAAAGGATTTTGTAGACCTCTACTTTGTTTTGCGCAACTATGACTGGAAGTTGGGCGATTTGATAAAAAAGACCGAGGAGAGATTTGAAATCAGAGGGCTTGAGTACGTTATTCCAGAGAGGCTACTCCTAGTCAAAAAGATCGGGCCGGATGATCTGCCTACAATGCTCAAGGAGATAAATGCAGAAGAGATGAAGTGCTATTTCCTGGAGCAAGCCTCCGAGTTGGTGAAGGCCTTCAGAACCTGATGGTGAAGTACAAGGCAGTTGGAGGCCATGGGCAGTCCCTTGGGGCTTGACCTCGTCATTAACATGGTGGCTCAAAAGCTCGATAACCAGATCCGTTTTCAGGGCCATCCCTGACCTCTGACCTACAAATCGAACCAAATTGAACATCGCGGTTTTACACCACGGGCTTGGCTTAGATACTGCTTTTTCCATCGGTTGGAGAA